>DATMFE010000214.1:0-4592 GCA_035556295.1 Ureibacillus sp. | reverse complement strand
ATTTAGAAAACCTAAGGAAGAAATTATCGATATTGCTGTAACTGGAGCAAAAATGCTTAAGAAATATGCTGCTGAAACCGAAGGGGATTTTCAATTTCAGTATTCTCCTGAAAGCTTCACAGGTACAGAAGTAGAATTTGCACTTGAGATTTGTAATAAGGTACTTGATATTTGGCAGCCGACAGTTGATAACAAGGTAATTATTAACCTACCAGCTACTGTATCCATGTCCATGCCTCACGTTTACGCAAGTCAAATTGAGTATATGAGTGACAATCTAAACTACCGAGATAATGTAATCCTATCGCTTCATCCACACAATGACAGAGGAACTGGGGTGGCAGATGCCGAGCTAGGAATGCTTGCTGGAGCGCAAAGAGTCGAAGGAACATTGTTTGGAAACGGGGAAAGAACAGGAAATGTGGACATCGTAACACTTGCATTAAATATGTTTTCGCACGGGGTAGATCCAAAGTTGAATTTTGAAAATATCCCTACGATTATATCTAAATATGAAAAATTAACAAGAATGAAGGTTCACGAAAGACATCCATATGGCGGTGAGCTTGTCTTTACTGCATTTTCAGGTTCCCATCAAGATGCCATTGCTAAAGGTATGAAATGGCGTGAGGAAGAAGAACGTCAGTATTGGACTGTACCTTATCTATTAATTGATCCGATGGATATTGGAAGAGAATATGAGGGAGATATCATCCGAATCAACAGTCAATCCGGTAAGGGCGGAATCGGTTATATCCTTCAGCAAACGTATGGAATTGATATACCTGCCGAAATGCGTGAGAGCTTTGGATATAGTGTGAAAAATGTCTCAGATCATATGCACAAGGAACTTATGCCGAAAGAAATCTATGACATTTTCATGAATGAATATGTGAATATTAACACTCCTGTTGAATTTATCCGTTATAAATATACTGAAAATGGCCATTACGAAACGATTGTATCAATCCGGATGAATAACGAAGAACATGAATTTTCGGGTGTGGGAAATGGAAGACTGGATGCTATCAGCAATGCCCTTCAAACCAGACTGGATATCGACTATACAAATTTGGTCTATAAGCAGCATGCGTTAGAAATAGGCTCAGGATCAAATGCTATATCTTATGTAGGAATCACAGCTAAGAATGGTACGGTATATTGGGGATGCGGAATTGACACTGATATCATGACTTCGTCAGTAAAAGCCCTATTTAGCTCCATTAACAACATGGTATCCAGCTTACAACTTCCTGTTGGAAAAGAATTTATCCATTCAAAAGAATAAATGAGAAAATAGTATTATCCTTTATGGCAACTGAACTGCACCCTGTCAAGTAGACAATGGAAATAAATAAAACCTTTCTAAGCGGCTTTAGCCCTTTATTCTAGGGGACTAAGGCCGTTTAGTCGTTGTTGTAATTGCAAATAATTATAGAAATGACCTCGATTAACGAATAGTTTCCTAATAGGTAATCTTGGAGAGCAGCCAATTTATAGAACATAAGTAAAAATAAGCTCATATTTTTCCTCAGCAGAAAAAGTCCTCCTCTTAGCTATAAAAAACCCCCATAAATAAAATACCTAGCCTTTCTGAATAAGTTTTTGTTGAAGATTTCCAGGTTTAAGATACCTAAATTTACTTTAGATTCCTATCGGTAGTATCAAAATGTATTATATAAGAAAAATGTTCCTGCTTATCGTTGGTAATTGGAGAAGCTATCTTATATACTTGAAAAGAAATTTAATTTCAAGGAGGAATAAAGGTTTACTATCGTTAAACAAAAAGCCTATAGACCAACTTGATAGATCAAAAATTATTCTTACAACTGTAGAGGAAGTGATTGCATGCCCGCACTAAATGGGAAAACTGCTCTGATTACTGGAGCTGGTAGAGGAATCGGAAAAGCAACTGCATTGGCATTAGCAAAAGAAGGTGTGAATCTAGGCCTGATTGGTTTAAATATGACTAATCTTGAAGAGCTATCAAGCGAATTGCAACAATTTGATGTAAAGGTATCAGCAGCATCTGCGGATGTATCGGATCTTGAAGCTGTTAACCATGCTGTTGCTCATATTAAATCCGAACTTGGAGACATTGATATTTTAGTTAACAATGCAGGTATAGCTAAGTTTGGAGGCTTTCTTGATTTGACCCCGGAAGAATGGGAAAGAATCATTCGAGTAAACTTAATGGGAGTATACAATGTTACACGAGTTGTTTTACCTGACATGATTGAGAGAAAATCAGGTGATATCGTGAATATCTCTTCGACGGCTGGACAAAAGGGAGCACCTGTTACAAGTGCTTATAGTGCTTCTAAATTTGGTGTTTTAGGTTTAACTGAGTCCCTTATGTTAGAGGTAAGAAAACATAATATCCGTGTTACTGCTTTAACACCAAGTACAGTTGCAACTGATTTAGCCTATGAAGCTAACCTTATTTCTGGGAACCCTGAAAATGTTATGCAACCAGAAGACTTAGCTGAACTTCTTGTAGCTGGATTAAAACTAAATCCAAGAGTTGTTCTAAAAAATGCAGGATTATGGACAACTAATCCTTAAATTAGCTTATTAAGCTACACAGGACAATCGGACGTTTATCATAAAATACATCTCCTACCTTAATGTAGCATGAGGATGATAGTTGATTCAAAAGCGAAGCAAACAAAAAATAGCCCCAAAAACACAATGGTTATCGTGTATTTGGGGCTATTTGACGTTCTCTTATTATATAATTTCAAAAATTAAAGTCTCTTAATTACATAGGTACCAATTTGCATACAAAGTAACCACATAAAAATATCTTATATATTAATAGTACAACGTCACGCGTGCCTGCTTCTACTCTTACTCGTGAAATATTTAATAGATGGAACAATCGCAATAGAAACTACTAGAACGCGGAACAATTGAAAGGCTGTAACAATAGTACTGTCAGCATGAACTGACGCAGAAATGATCCCCATTTGAACGAGGCCACCAGGCACGATACTTAAAAAGCTCGTTTTAAAGTCGAGCGGATAAAATTGCATTGCTAATAGAGCGAGGCCGAACGCACTTGCGATATATAGAAACGACGAAACGAACGCATAGAAAATCAGCTTTTTCGATAGGTGAAGACTCTCTTTTTTCATAAGCAGTCCGATATAAATCCCCAGCACAATTTGTGCAACATGGAGTGCGCTTACCGGAATTTCCGGAATTTCTATAGTTGCAAGTTGTAAGCCCATAAATAAAAATACCGGACCAAGCATATAGCCGGTAGGGATTTTGATTTTCATGGCGACAAAGCCAGCAATGTAACTTAAAGTAAAAAACAATAAAAACGGCAACGTGTAATGTGCGTCTGAAACAGATGTGCTTGAGCTGCTGCTACTGCCTGCAACAAGCATTGGCACAAAGCCGACAATGCAGAGTACACGGAGCACTTGATAAAATGTAATCATTGTAATATGTTTACTACCTTGTTCTTCAGCATAAGCAACAATTTGTGTCATACCGCCGGGCACACAGCTAGTAAGCGCGGTAAGTTGGTCAACTTTCACACGTTTAACTATAACCCAGCTGATGAGAATAAATAAAATAATATAAAGGACATTTAATGAAATCATCGCAGGTAAATAAAGCCGAATATCTGCAAGTGCCTCAAGAGTAAAAGCATGGCCAATCGAATATCCAGCAATAACTAAACCAAAATTTCGAAAGTGTTTATTCCATTTTAAAGGAAGCGGGGTCGTTAATTGTAAAACTAATATTGTTAGCAATGGCCCGAGAAGCCAAGGCATTGGGATATGTAACAATTGAAAAACATAGGCGCCAATGACACCAAGTACTGCAGTTAATAAATAGCTTTTTATTATTGCCATAAAGGATACCTCAATTCTTGAACTACCCGCCACTTCATTTTTAACGAAAATTTGAAGTAGGGGGATTCCTGCGAACACCAGTGTATCTACCAGTTTTTTAGCAGGCTCTACCCGTAGTCCATACGGTGAAAACTCTTATTATTTTTGTACGTTAATTCGCCACGCGTGGAGGCGATTAGAACGTTGAAGATTGTTTTCGCCGCTAGAATTTCCTATCTTCAGTTTTCAAAGAATCATTTGTACAGGAATATTATACCATGGAAACGAGTGTTTTGCTGTGCAAAAAGGCGATTCACCGCCCTTCACATTCCTTGATGTGGGAGGCTTCTCGCCTAATAATAATGATATATTATTTCATATTTATCCGATTTTTTGAAGGGGGGCAGTGCTTATAGAGTTGTCACGTTGTTTTCACAGCACTGATAGATGACGGAGGGGGACGATCTGTAAAAATATCCTTAGAAAACCATTACATTATTTTTCTAGAGTATGATAAGTGATACCAACGTCAAAAGACGTCTCTACAGATAATTGTAGAGGCGTTTTTTGATTGCGTGTCAAACTTGAACACCTTTATAAAGTTGTCTAGTTTAACAGTTCTACAAAAGAATTCCCCTTCCTCAATCGAGTGCAGGGCGTAGCCCAACGATAGGGAGGGGATGAATTTTGGTCAGGCGTTAGCCTGAAGGATTTTCTTTGCAATGATTACCATTCAGTCGTATA
>DATMFE010000213.1:0-2622 GCA_035556295.1 Ureibacillus sp. | reverse complement strand
TAGCTTGCTCAATCTTTTCTTTGTTGTCTGGTTTTTCTACAGAACTAAGCGCTTGTTGCAATGTGCTAACCGTATCCTGTACAGATGACATACTTTGATCAACGTATTGTTTAGCTTTTCCTGGCATATGTAACCCTCCCTCTACTAATTTCAAAAATAGTATCTGCACAAATGAAAATAAAATTCCTACAAATTATTAGTTCGAGGGAAGAGAAATGAAATGATAAACAGAAGGACCTTGATAGAAAGCATAAAAGAAACGGGGATGTCATTTATACGGAACAAGCTTACACAATTATTCCTTATTGCCAAATGATACGCTGAGGCTCTTTAATGTGTGAAGCCTGGCAGTAAGAATGAATAAATCATCGTAGTTATTCTCTACGTATTCATCAATAATGTTTAGCCCTTTCCTAAATCTATTAACTAATAAATACGTGTACTCTCCATTCCAAATAAATCGATTTATTCTCAGAAGTTCATCTGCTAATATTTGAAATTTAAACTCCTCAACAAGAAGTTTTACTTGATACAATTTATCTCGATTTAAAATCAAGCTGTTGTTTTTATTTTGATAATGTTTATGAACAAATTTTACAAAACCATCTATATTTTCAGCTAGCATTTTCGCTATTTCCATCTCGAAGTTCATTTCTTCATCTCCTCAATGTCTAATAATAACTATGAAGAGTGTATGTTTTGAGACAATATTTTAACACCAACAACACAATCTACTACAAGAAGCCTGTCCCCCTCATTCGTTGACGCTTTAATGTCGTCGGGGACAGGCACTGATTTTTTTATACACGTAATCATCATTTATCTTTAGTACTATTTCTAAAATTATCGTAATCCGTCTTAATGTAATGAAATAACTTTGCGTTGCCGCCTTGGTCTGGATGAGTTATTTTTAATAACCCTTTATATTCTGCCAACACTTCTTTATGACTCGCCATTTTTGAAAGCCCTAATTTTTTACTATAATTATTTGATTGAGTGCTGGAGGTGAGAGTGTAATGGTCTCCTTTGCTCTCTTTTAATTTTTTTAATTCATTACGTAATTCAATATTTTGTTTCACTAAATTCTTTATTTCACTTTGTAATTTACTTTCCTTATTCTTTAAAGTGACCACTTCTTTTTTCAGCTTATCTCTTTGCTCAATTAATCTGTGCTTCGCATTCTCATGAAGTTCTTCCAGTCCTTCTATATGCTTATCTTGTGCTTGTATTTTTAGTTTTAATCGATGGATCATTTCATCCATATTTTGATTAGTACGATCATCGATAAACAGTTTTGAGGTTGTATCATCAACTATGTAATCAGTTTTTTCGTTTCTGTTTCCTTCGTATTTAATCCTGCCTTCATGTAACCAACGCCTAACTATTTGATTACTAATACTTTCTGATACTCCTGCATCTTTTAACAGGTCAAACGCTTGATCTGTGTCATCAATTATGCAGCCAGTTTCTCTACTCCTTTTTCCTCCCTCATATTTAATCTTCCCTTCACGCAGCCAACGTCTCACAGTTTGAATGCTAGTACTTTCTGATACTCCCGCATCCTGTAACAGCTCAAATACTTGATCTGTGTTCACAATGTTCCGCCTTCCCCTCTTATTACGCCACATCATGTTATATTGAGTGACAGCAGCCTGAAAAATGAATCATTTTTGTACCTCGTCACAAAAATTTCAACAGCGTATTCAAATAAACATTCTTATGTCGGTTTAACAAGTTGAAATCGAAGTAGAAGATATCTTCTAAACGACCAATTATATGAATGAGTTAATCCAACACTTGCACTTTCACCTTTTTAACTCCCCAATTTAAAGCATCTTGCTCATTAGGAATAAAGACATCTACTCTATTTCCTTTTATAGCACTACCTGTATCCTCGGCTGTTGCGTAGCCATAGCCCTCCACATACACTTTTGATCCAAGCGGAATGACAGATGGATCGACTGCTACTACTTTTGCATCCGGATTCGATTTTAAGTCGACACCTGTAGCTGTAGTCCCGATACATCCCTGACAATCAGCAGTATATGCCGTCGCTCTTACGGTAATCTCTTTTTCTATATCTGATTGATTCGTAGTTTCACTTTTTGATACTGTTTTTTCTTGTTCCGCTGTATTAGCTGGTACAGCTGTGTTAGTTGGTACAGCTTGCTCTAATTTCGTTCCAGATTCTACGTTCACTGTCTCAACTTTATTTACCCCCGGTTTCATAACTAGGTTCTGTTCCGGATGAATTGTATCTGAATTTAAACCGTTCCAAGACTTAAGATCGTTTACTGATACATCATTTTCATACGCGATTTCCGATAGCGTGTCCCCCGACTCGACCATATAATCCACTTCTTGAAAAATCTGTAGTGTTTCTCCCGCATAAATTGTATCTGACGACAACTGGTTCCAAGACTTAATTTCTTCTATTGAAGCTTTATATGTTTGAGATAGCCCCCATAATGTGTCTCCATCTTTCAGTTCGACATCTTCTGCTTGTACCGGAATAGTAAATGCACTAGATATTGCAGCCGCTGCCACTAACGATAAGATTGATTTTTTCATATGTTGTTACCTCCCTGTAAGCTAATATTTGCAATCATATCACAGTTATTT
>DATMFE010000212.1:0-8763 GCA_035556295.1 Ureibacillus sp. | reverse complement strand
ATAGAAGGAAGTTCTTTTTTTATCGCACTCGCAACTTTTTCATCTTCTTCATTCATGGTTGTAAGAAAATCAAAAATGGACATTTCATCCAGATTCATTGTTTTTTCATTACGAGTCTCAGTAGTTAAATGTTCAAGCATTTCTTATCATCCTATCTTTGTTTTTGTTTGAAATCGTTCTCAAGTACAGAATAACGTGTTTGAAATTTAATTTCAACAATTATTTTAAAATGTTAAAATTTAATTTCAAAAACTATAGTAATATGTGACTTTTAACAAACATCATATGACTAAATCTTAGTAAATAAGACAACTTTCGCTGTATAAAGATCAAGCATTTCTTATACCAATACTGACTCCTTGCCTACTGTAGGAAGGATTCTTTTTTACATACGTTCCTAAATAGGCCATTATGGTAACTAAAGATGTATACGATACATCGCTTAAAAACAGAAAACCACTGACCTCAATCAGTGGTTTTTCTGTTTATTAAAAAGTAGTCAAATAATGCTTCATCCATCTTGAGTAGTTATCCAAAAATCATATGATAAGTAATTTTATTATTAGTATATATGCATTAATACTGGCTATTTAATCAAACCTAATTTTGCTGCTACGCTATAACCTGATGAGTTAAATTTAAATCGATTACGAAGTTCAATAAGGTTCGGCCCAAAGCTTGACTCTAAGATCTCTCGATGTTTTTTCATCATTTCATAGATATACAAGTCGTGAATGATTACTTCTGTAATTGGCATAACTAATCCCGGATGCATCGTCCAGGCAGCACGGCTGTCCTTACCAAGTGATAGTATACCTGCAACTACCTCTCGATCATCAGCGCTTAGAACAATCCATCGTCCCCCATATTCATTGGTTATTTCTTCGCTTGCATCATGCTGATGAACCTGCGCAAAATCAAATACTAAATCTCCATAGGACACAATTAAAATTTCTACGCCTCTTTTGGCTGCTGCTTGTAATTCTTCTTTTAATTCCTGGGCATCTTCTGACCATATTTCCAATAGAATACGCCCTGTAGCTTCTTTTATAGCTTCCTTTGTGCGATTTAATATAGGCTCATACCCTGTAATGTTCCAAATATTTTCTCTGTTTAAAGATACATAAGAATAATTTTCGAGAGCTTCCTCAGCTACTTCCAACGAGGATTCAGCTTTACGTTTTTTCAAGTTGATTAATTCATTAGGAGGTAACGGTGTGTACAGAGCAGGATTTTCATGACTGACCATGATTTCTCCTCGATCTACTAGTCCTCCCAATACTTCATAAATTTTAGATCTGGGCACTCCAGAATTTAATGAAATAGCATACCCTGAAAGAGGAGATTTTTCTAGTAAAGCTAAATATGCTTTTGCCTCATATTCAGTAAAATTAACATCTTTCAAAATTTTTATTATATCTAGTGTCATGATTGGTCCTCCTTGATAATACCGGGATAGAGTCAATAATTTCAAACTAAGTATACCATTAGTGCCCTTGACAGTTGGGTTTAAAAATTATAATTTAATTTTAGTTGCTACAAAAGTAGCTACCTAATAGTTTCTAATACTGCTTGGAGGTGTACTAATGGATACAATGATAGCGAAACAACAAGAAAGCTTAAAAATAAGAAAGGTTAGAAGAGGAAATGGTTTATACATAAGTGCTTCCGTAATAGCCGTCCTTTTATGGAGTACATCGTTTGTGGGGACAAAAATAGCCTATACCTCTTTTCCACCCCTTACATTAGGAGCAGCTCGTTTTGTTATAGCTGCTGTTATTTTAGGACTTATTCTCTTAATCAGGAAAGATAAAACAAAGCCTTCATTCAAGGATATAGGATTAATGTCTATAAGCGGTGTACTAGGCACTACCCTTTATTTTTCTCTGGAGAACATAGGAGTTGAACTAACAACAGCATCCAATGCCGCTATTATTGTAGCGTCGTATCCTGCTATAACGGTTTTAATGGAATTTCTCTTTTTTAGAAAAAAGACATCATGGGTAAAGGCCATAGGAATTGGAGTAGCGATGATAGGTGTATATCAAATATCCTATAGTCCTGAAACTCAGACAGATGATAAACAATTAATTGGCAATATTATATTAATTGCGGCAGGTTTTATTTTTGCTCTCTATAACTTCACAACTCGTAAAGTTGTCAAAAAATATTCCATGATTACGATCTCTTTTTATCAAACTTTGGCGGGAGCTATTACCTTTATTCCATTAGCCTTTATAGAGAAGTCAAGTTGGCAAACACCAGATATAAGATCATTTCTAACCTTATTGTACCTAGGCGTTTTCTGCTCGGTTATCGCTTTTTTATTATATAATTTTGGATTACGCAAATTATCTTCTAGTTCTGCGATGACGTTAATGAATCTTGTTCCTATTTTTGGTGTGTTATTTTCTGTTCTGCTCCTTAATGAAGTGGTAGGCATAAACCAATTTATTGGTGGAATCATTGTCCTTTTAGGTGTAGTTTTGAGTATGAGAGAACCGAGTAAAAAGCATGTTTTAGAAAACAAGTAAAAAATATGCACTATGTACACAAAAGATTCCTGATTAAGCACCAGAAGCTTTTCTTTATATATATAAGTTATCAATAGCTTGCACAAACTAAAAAAGACGCTATGATAGAGTCAATTACGACTACAATTCAATGAATGGGAGAAGACCATCTCTTTTGACTGGTAAGAGGTGGTCTTTTTCTATTTTTAAACTGTATATAATATATAGATTTAGTTAGGGTACTCACACTTATACGAAATAAGCCAACAAATACACTTAACATGAATAAAGTATGAAAACTTGATCAAACTATGGAATAAATGGAGAGATGTTCATTCTCAATTTCTCATTATGTAGTATAAGCAACCTATAAAAAGAGCTTCCCTTCGGCAGACCGGGGAAGTTTTTCTCTTTATATGATATATTTCATACATTTTTAGTCATCACCATTCACGTTACTAGAATTCTTATTAGCAAGAATACAGGACTTTTTTATAGTGAACGTAGTTTCTTCATAATAAATAATAAAAATTTTGTTGATCTCAAACGGTCGAGAATCAACAAGGGACTATATTGAATTAACTGTAAGATAGTAAAGGATTATATCTTTTGTAAATTAGATTAGACTTAACTAAAAAGTACTCATCAACTGATTTTGGAGTGAAAAATAATGGCTTTTATTGAAACAAACACTAATCACTATTTGTATTATGAAGAGTATGGACAAGGCACCCCTGTCATCTTTATTCATCCCCCTGGACTTGGCTATAAAGTATTCCAATATCAACACGAGTTATCCAAACATATGAGAGTCATCTTTCCAGATTTAAGTGGTCATGGAAGAAGCTCAAAACCTAAACAGCCTGTATCAATTTCTTTTTATGCAAAAGAGTTAGTACGTTTTATGGATTCGCTGCATCTAGACAAGGTGATTATATGTGGTTACTCTGCTGGTTGTCTAATTGCTCAAGAGCTAGCTATTCATTATCGCCATCGAATTGAATTATTAATACTTTCAGGAGCTTATCCTATAGTAAGAGATATACCTGGACGGCTATTACATAAAACAGGAATGTATATGGTAAAAGAACATCCGAATATACTAACAACAAGCCTTGCTATAAGTCATACTCGAGACAAAACATTAAGAAAGAATCTAGTTAGTTACATGAGGAAATCAGACCAGGAATCCTGGTATCAGTATTATAATCATTCATTACACTATAACTGTGTAGACAAGCTTCATCGCTTAACGATGCCTTTATTGTTTATATATGGTGGAAAAAAGGATTGGACTGCTCACTATATGAAAGAGTATAAAAATAAGTGTAAGCATGCTGAATTCTTTGTTTTACCCAATCAAGGTCACCAACTGCCTACCAAACAGTGGACTCAGTTTAATGAGTTAATTACAGGATTTGTCTTAAATAGATCTCATTTATAAAACAAAGCGAAAAGCCCTTTCTTTAAGTGTTTTTTAACTATTATAAAATACATAACAAACAGAAAAAACTATTGATCTTAATCAGCGGTTCTTCTGTTTGTTGAAAGGTAGTTATAGTGGTAATCGTTCGTCTAGAGTAATTTGCTTAAAAGATTATAAATTAGAAAGCCTACTGATACGAAATGAATCAGTAGGCTTTTCCTTTAGCGTATTGTCCACTTGAAGCAATGGGATTAGAGAATCTCTTTCTACTTTACTCTTATAATCGGAAATGAAAAATGAAATATAACTGTTTTTTATAAAATGTAGTTTGGTTTTGATAAAACATTTACCTTAAATGTGCTAGATTTTCTCTTATATATTAATATAAATAAGTTTTCTTTAATATGTATGGAAAGTGACTATCTTATTAAAGGAGGAAAACAATGAATAGTAGCTTTACTCAAAATGCAATTTTTGAACATACATTTTGGATGCAAATTTTGAAAGACCATTCCCAATTTATCTTAGATGCCTTGGCTGAAAAAGAGCAAGAAGAAATCCAGGCGGCTAAAACTTTCATCCAAACTTTTAATAGTTTGTTAGAAGAAGTTAAAGCAGACCATAACAACCTAGAAAGCATTACAATGAAAGCTAAAGCTCAAACAATAGCACTCAAAGAATTTAAACTTTCCTTATTAAGAAAGCATTTAACAACTGACTTCACGATTCACCTTACACCTACTTTTCTAAACCATATGGTCAATGAGCTGGATGAGTATTTATTAATTCTTAGTTACTTAGAACAACAACAAATTCCACCCATCTTTCATGAGCTTCACCATCATTTGTTATGGATATTAGATGCTGCGGGACATGCTGGAGCTATTTCCGATAGTCTTGATGCAGTAGAAAAGCAACTAAAACAAAAGAGTATGCAATTTTCTACCCATTTTGAACATTTTTATCTGAAGGCTGTAGAATTAACTGGTTATTTAAGAACGAACCTTGAATCCTTTCCAGCATTAAAGAGAATGAACAAAGACGTCAAGTTAGAAATAGAGTTATTTCAAGTATTTCTTCATGAGATCGAAGAATTAGAACTATCGAACGAAATGCTTAGTACATTTTCTGCTTTAATGGCTGATCATATGATGAGGGAAGAATGCTACTATTTAACTAAGTTAGCACAATCAACCAATACTGCAAAACCACCTTGTGACCCTACGTCATCTCATTACAAATAGGTGCCAATTTTACCCTTTATATTTGTGAACGATTTAAACGGAGAAATATATCCGATTTTATAAGAAAAGCTATCCCTTTGATTATTTTACAAAAAGGATAGCTTTGAAATGCTTGACGATGGTTTGAGCATCTGCCACGTGCACTTATTAAAAAGTTAGTATGTATTATTATCCTGATTTCTGGAGTACTTTTACTGATTAACACACAAAGAAGTGAAAGATATAAAAGAAGAATATAAACCATTAAGAGAGCGATGATTAAAAAGCACCTAAAAAGAATCCTTTGCTGATTATAAACTGGCTCCCAATTGTTAGACACAGCCTGACAATTGGGAGCCAGTATTTAATCTTTATCTTTTAATTTAAGCTCTCTACTTCAGAATTCCAATTTCTATCTACACGGTTAAAATAGGCTTGTTCAAGAATTTGCATATAATCAGCCTCGGTAATTAAACGGACGTTACTTGACGTTGAGTTGTTTTCCATGGCCAACCTTACAATACTCGGAAAGTCTTCTTTCTTTACACCCACTAAATCTTTTAATTTAGGAATGTTTAATAATTCTGTTAAGTCTATAATTCCTTGAATTAATTTTCCAACAGCTACTTCGTCTGAATCTGAATCTTTAGCAAAGCTCATATACCTTGCTAATTTTGCGTGCAGCTGCTTATTCTCCGTAGAATTAAATCGTAATACGTATGGTAAAAATACTGCGTTAGCAACTCCATGCGGGGTATCATAAAGTCCTCCAAGCGCTTCTGCTAGGCAGTGTACTGAGGCAACATCTGCAGATCCAAAACAAAGGCCAGCTAAGAGACTTCCTTCCAGCATATCTTGACGAGCCGCTTCATTTTTACCATCGCGGAAAACGATAGGCAATGCCGAAACAATGGTTCTCATTGCTTGAGCCCCAAGCGCTTGTGAAATAGGATTTGTGACTTTACAGGTATAGCCTTCAATCGCATGAACTAATGCATCAATGCCAGTCGCAGCCGTAACAGAAGGAGGAAGACTTAATGTTAGTTCAGCATCAAGAATCGCCAAGACAGGCCTTAATGTACTATGTTTGAGCGTCATCTTTCGGTGTGTAGCTGCTTCCGTGATAACGGCAGAACGAGTAACTTCTGAGCCTGTACCTGAAGTAGTTGGAATACAAATAACTGGTGCAATGTTTGAATACAGAAGTCGACCGTCTGCATAGTCAGATGGTTCCCCGCCGTTTGGGCCGCACAGTGCGATAGCTTTTCCTGTGTCCATTGCACTTCCGCCACCAATGGCAACAACTGCATCTGCACCAAATTCACAAAATAATTTAGCACCTGCCAAACAATTTGTATCTCGAGGGTTCTGTTCAATTGAATCAAATACCGACACTCGATAACCAGAAGCCTCCAAGGCAGTTACAATTGGTGAAACTAATCCCGCACGAACTACACCAGGGTCACTAACGACTAAAATTGATGAACCAATATTTAAAGATGTTAGCATGTCTGGTAATTCTTTAGCTTTGCCCATCCCTACCTCGATTTGAGTAGAACAAAAATAGTTATAGGATTTCATTTCTATCTCTCCCTTTGTCTAAAATTAAATGCCTATCTTAAGAAGTACTAGCTTTTTAATTTCATAATAGCAAATGAATTTTAAAAATAAGCTTACTTATTCCATTCCGAAGCTAGTATACCCATAAAATATGTATCTACGTACTTCCCATCCACATAAGCATGATTTCTTAATTTCCCTTCGGTGACAAAACCAATTTTTTCATATAGTGCAATGGCCTGTTTGTTTATTCCTCTTGTAGTTAAATAGATTTTATTTAGACGAAGCTGTTTAAATCCTAAATCAATCATTTGCTCCATAGCCATTCGACCGTACCCGTGACCTCTAGATTCTGAAGATAGGAGAATTCCTATACTAGCTCTTCCATGTGCGTAGTCTATATCCTTCAGAAATACCCATCCAACTAATTCTTGTTCATCGCTTTCAATTCCTAAAATTAAATCGCTGTTCAATCTTTTCTTTTCTACTTCTTGTACTACTTCTTCATAAGTTAAAGGTGTTCTGCCTATCATTCGTATTGCCCGTTCATCATTTAACCATTTATGTAAGTATTGAATGTGAGTTGTTTCAAATGGGGTAAGGTGTATTCTTTTTGTACTCATTGATTTATCTACTCCTTCTAAAAAGTTAACCACAAACTATAATTCATTCCATACTTGATTCAATAAATATCGCTAGCGAAAGCAAATATACATTTCTGATTACAATATACTTAACAGTCAAATTGAAATAAGTAGATACATAATTGAATGAAACCATTAATCTGTTTAAATAGAACACTTTTGTATGTAATTCTGGAATCAATAAAAAAACCCTCTCTTACATTTTACGTATACTTAATCTTTGTCTTTAATTAGGGTTAATTTATCGGTTTGAGATATTAAATCAATTATCTTATTTCCTTTTTCATAATAAGTAGAGGCCCCTTCTCGGTTCCTTTCCTTCCACCCTTTTGATTTAATTACTAATTTATATCCTGACGGGATGCCGTTTTCTTCAGAAGCTTTAGACCAATCATATATGTTTACACGTTCTTTTCCTTTTACTAGCTTTGCATTTTTAGGGACAGGAAAACTGAAAAATTTATTAGATGGGATATAGGCAAAGAATGTAACAAAATAAAAAATCGCTGCTCCCATTAGTAGAATTGCTAAAACAGTCGTCACGGCTTTTTTCAACTTATTGCCTTTCTTTCAATGACATTTTTACAATGAGATGGATCTTATTGCATTAAGATTCCTTTTGTTTTAGATTTAAGCACCTTTTTGTACATTCGTCCTATATAGCTTTTTCAAACAGGAATAAAGAATACATTCGCTAATTATAAAGAGAAGAACGCTTATAAACGTAGTCGCTAAAAACTCAAAGATGTTAAGAATAGACATAGCGTGTCCCCACCACCAATATCTAAAATCCGTTCCGAACAAAACGAAATGAATAAAAAGAGAAATTGCCTGAACTTCTCCTACTGATCTATAAGAATTTATAATAAGTATTTTTAAGTAAAGAAACTAATTATGAAAGATAGAATAATGAATACAGAATAAAGAGAACCAGCCAATAAGGCTTTCTGTGGGGAATGCATGGTAACCTCCTTTTATATTGATTATTTTACCATTAATTATAATTAAAGGAAGTTAACTTTTAAGGATTTGCACCTTAAAAAATATTTAAATGGAAAAAGAGTCCTTTTGTAGCACCGTTGACACATTTTTTCTCAAAAAAAGGATTAATTTTCCTCCAATCTAAAGTTCTTACTTCTGACAACCCCCACTACCCCAATCCGATGTAATATGAAGAAGGATTTTTACTTTTTAAGATAGAATAGTTTCTTAAAGAGTCATAAAGGAGTTGATTTCATGTCTAAACAAATAAAAGATAGAAAAGAAATAAAGCTTTTGGATTCTCAAATTTATTTATGTGATGAAATTAGAAAGTTGTTGAAGAAAAAAGAAAAAAGAAGTCTAGCCTTTGAACAAGAGTATACAGAACATGATATATTACACATTGCTTTAAACAG
>DATMFE010000211.1:0-2956 GCA_035556295.1 Ureibacillus sp. | reverse complement strand
CACTTACCATAAGAATACTTGTCGACCAAAAAAGAAAAACATCTGATGTGTATTACACAATTTCTAGTATTCAGGAAGTCTCAAAAGTAGAAATTGAAAATATTTAAAAATCAATCACGTTCTTACCAACGCGAAAAATCCGTTAGAATATGGAATTCTAACGGATTTTTCCTTTTTTATTGACTTTTCTATTAATTCAGTTAAAATAATTAGTGTACCCTATTCGGGGCATTAGCTCAGCTGGGAGAGCGCTACGCTGGCAGCGTAGAGGTCAGGGGTTCGAGCCCCCTATGCTCCATCCTTTTTCAAAAGCCAAAACCCTTATATATCAAGGGTTTTGGCTTTTTTATTATGTGCACACTACTCCTCATAACTTGCATATTTTCAAAAGTTGCGCAAAATCTGCACAACTTAATTTAAATTCAACAAGATGCTAATTCCTCATCAAAATCGTATAGGTACACTCATATGATACACGTACGAACCAGTGATTATATTTAATAGGACTATAAATTATATCGAAGCAATAGAGCTAACGGTTCCAAGGAAAAAATCTTTACTGGAATAAGGCTCTTGTTCTTCAACAAACGGGCCAGATTATTTAGTAACGCTAATGGATATTGTGAAGGAGTACACTTAAACTAAAGACGCAGAATAGTAGTTGAAGAAAATGACTTTTTCGTCAGTCCTTTTTCATTACCATTATAAGTAAAAGGTTAGATTTGTTTGAATTAAATTTTATCCAATGGTAATCCTAAGTGAAAGTGCGGGAAAAGGAGCTTGGTTATGACCACCGATAAAGATTTAAATCCAATGAATGTGATGAAATCACTAAATATAAATCCAAAAATATTAGATGAGACCCAACCTTTTACGACCTTTGAAATCGGTAAACTTTGGGCCACCTATATGGGAAATAGCATGTCCATTCAAATTTTAAGTTATTTTCTTCATCATTGCGAAGATGAAGATATTACTATGTTATTGGAGAACGGTTTAGCCTTATCAAAGGATTTCACACAGAGGATAGAAGGATTTTTCAAAAAGGAAAATTTCCCTATCCCAAGTGGATTTACTAAAGATGATGTAAATCTTGAGGCCCCTCGTTTATACGCAGATGAATTTTACGTTCACTATTTAAAATATGCTGCTAAGGCAGGTTTGAGTCTTTACGCAGTAGCAGTTCCCTTGGTAATGCGAGAGGATATAAGGGAGTTTTTTATATATTGTAATCAATGTACTACCACCCTTTTAGGGCAAATTAATAGTGTTTTAATGGAAAAGAAATTCATTGCAGCACCTCCTATCATTCCAACACCAGATGGAATTGATAAAATTAATAAACAAAGTTACCTAAATGGTTTTATTGGAGATATCCGACCATTACAGGCATTAGAAATCATCCATCTTTGGGATAACATTGAGAATAATGTAACAAGTATGGCATTATTATTAGGATTTCATCAGATAGTTCAAGATCAAAAGATAAAGGATTTGTTTAAACGAGGTTTAGACATGACGGATAAAGCAGTAAAGCAGTATAAGGAAAAATTGCATCTTGGACACATTCAATCACCGTCGTACCTAGATCATTTGGTTACAACATCTACATATCCACCTTTTTCCGACAAAATAATGCTGTTCCATAAAGTGGACATGTTTGCAATGAAGGTAAGGTCATTCGGAAATTCACTGGCGGTAACAGCAAGAAGAGATATAAATTTCTTGTATGCAAGAACTCTTATGAACATCGGCTTATTTGTTGATGATGGTATGAATATCTTAATTGATAAAGGTTGGATGGAATCACCGCCAAAAGCGTATGACAGGGTTTAAGATTTTCAACGTTATGTGTAATCCCAGGAATTGTTATAGGGATACTCCTGAAAAATCTTAAGAAATGGATAGGCTTATTTATTTTTTAGACACAGAGATGATAGTGTGAAGTATTCTACTTAAACTATCGGGTGCGATGCCCCAATAAGGGGTATCGCTTTTTCTTATTCAAGTAACGGGGCAGTTTAATTTAAGTACATTTCTTCACAAGGTAAAAGGAATAGCCGATTTCACAAAAGGAAAATCGGCTTTTTTTGCGAAATTCACTTGCAATAGTTTAATCTTATCCGTTTGCTGGAATAAAGGTGTTCACAACGTGAGAAACCAATGCGTCATATTTTTCTTTCTGGCTGGCTGGGTAAGTAAGTATCACAGTAGAAATGATGCCTTTTTTGAGGATAGCTTTATGATACACAATGTTATTATTAGCATCGAAAAATGAAACGGCAAACCAATTGTCCCCTGTTTTTTGGAAGGCAATAGGACCAACTGCATCGGAAATCGCAGACTGATAATTACTTTGAAGCGAATCCTCGAATACATCAAAGCCAGCATAAGCTGTAATCTCCATTTCCCCGTTATCGAAACTTCTTCCATCACCATTATCGGGTTCAGGACCTGCTATGAACGAATCAGGATACTGAACAGAAAAGCCAAATCGTGCATTGTCATATGTATTGTAGTTGAAATCACTCGACGGAGCTTTTTGGCTAAATGCTGTAGTGTTTGTTTCTTTTTCAGTAACATTGTTTTGATCTTCATTCTGTTGCGGACTGCTTGCAATTTCTGTTTCTGAACTCTCGGAATAGGCCTCATTTTGATTTTGAGAGCCATTGGTTTCTTCAGATGGAGTCTCCTTTTTAGGCTCTTCCGCTGTTTCTACATTCACTACCTTTTTTTGAGGTGATTCCAATTCTTCCTCAACGGTTCTATCGTTGCATCCAACGAGTAGCAAGGCTGGTAAAGCTAAAACCGTTGTTAATCTAAAAATGTTATTATTCATCCGTGTTCCTCCTCAACTTTATTCTAGAACATTATACCTATAAATACATTTTTTTGTCCCATCTATTGAATGAAGAGGAGCATTACTTAAACAAAGCAAAAGTCTGTGTTGTTTTGG
>DATMFE010000210.1:0-3333 GCA_035556295.1 Ureibacillus sp. | reverse complement strand
GGTGTGGCTATTTCACGAGAGGATGGCAACACGGTTGAGATGCTAATTAAAAATGCGGATGCAGCGATGTATAATGTCAAAAATCAGACGAAAGCTAGTAATTGTACTCATTCCTAATAAAATCATTGAGATCATAACTTAAATGTAGAAATTAATATCATAAAACAAGATAGCGATACATAAAAGGCATGAATGTTGATCAACGTTCGTGCTTTTTTTCGATTATTGAAGAAGCTAATAGTTTATCCTTACCTATAGGAGTACTAAGCAAGAAGAAGGATTAATGCATTCTTTGTTGAAGTTACTGAACTAATGAGGTATAAAGTTCTATCAATAATTAAGGAGATGTATAAAATGAATGAAATTCAAGGTACAAAAATCAAACAATCTTCCAAAGCTGAAAACATTCTTTCTCAGATCAATAGTAATACGAGGTTAGGCGAATTACGAAAAATTGCGAAGGACATAAAAAAAGATCATGAACTAGCGATGGAACTATGGTCAACACAACAGTTTTTGCCGAGGCTATTAGCAATCTTAATTATGGATAAAAAACTTCTTTCACAAGATGTACTAAGTAAGCTAGATCAGGGTATGCAGATTCACACATATAATGAGCGCAATAACTTACTCGATTGGTTTATGGCTAATCAGCTTACCAAAGACAAAAAGTTAATTGCATTGATGGAGTCGTGGGAAAATAGCTCTTCTACTCTTCAAAGACGAGCTTTCTGGTATTACCAAGGGCGTTTGAGATGGACTGGACAAACTCCTCCAGATAACACGGAAGACTTACTATCTAAAATAGAAGCCAATATTATGCAAGAAGAACCAGAAGTTCAATGGGCTATGAATTTCACTGCTGGATGGATAGGCGTTTATGACGAAAAGTATCGTGCACGTTGTACGAAAATTGGTGAAGATACAGGTCTTTATAAAGATGATATGGTATCAAAAGGATGTACACCTAACTACTTACCGGAATTCATTCGAATTGAAGTGAATAAACGACTGAATAGTTAGTAGATTGGAGGGGCAATATGGACCAAATGTGGCGCAGGATGAATTATTAGCCTCTCCAAAGTAAAGTGAACCAATTATTGAATTAAAAATGAAGCAATCAATATAGATACATATGAATTAGGTAGTTCCACACCACACCAACCACAAGTAAGCAAAAATGCATAGTAGGTGGACCTTTTGAAATAAGTGCAAAAGTGTAAAAATGTTAGCAAGGGGATGAATGTGTGTTTAATGATTTTCATATTACGGATGGCCGCCCTGTATATATTCAACTTAAGGAATATTTAAAAAGAATGATCACGAATGGGCATTTACTAGAGCACCAAAAGCTTCCATCCACACGTGAACTCAGTTCTTTATTATCCATTAGCCGAAACACTGTTCTCACAGCTTATGCCGATTTGGAACAAGAGGGACTAATCTATGCAGTGAAGGGAAGAGGAAATTTCGTAGGTCATGTAGAGACGTTCAAATCCTCACCCATCCACATAAATTGGACTAAAAAAATCAACGAGCAAACCTTTTTGGCAGATGAATTGGATCTTAAGAAGCATAGTGTGCGAGAGAAAAAGGAAATTATTTCATTTACGAGCATTGCACCCGATGAAAAGCTTTTTGATGTTGATAATTTTAAACGTGCTTTTTTAAATCGGATGTCCATTGAAGGAGACATCCTTCTGAATTATGGATATGCAAAGGGCTATAAGCCACTTATTGAATATCTACTTCACTACATGAACGTTAAAGGAGTAGATACAACAAATAAAGATATTTTAATTACCAATGGATTTACGGAAGGTCTAGATATCATTTTATCCTCTTTAAATAAAAAGAGCGGTCGTGTACTTTGTGAAAATCCAACGAATGATTCTGCTCTTAAACTCTTTCGATTACATGGCTTCGAAATTGACGGAATCGAAATGGATCATGACGGGGTTAACGTTAGTCAGTTAGAAACATCCTTGTCAAATAAAGAATATGATTTTGCCTACTTAATTCCGTCTTATCATAATCCAACTGGAATCGTAACGTCCTCAAAAAAAAGAAAAGAAATCATGGATTTGTTCTCCGCCTATCAGCTTCCGATTATTGAAAATGGCTTCAATGAAGAATTACGTTATTCAGGATCACATCTTGCTCCATTAGCATCCTTCGCGGGTCAGGGTAATAATGTTATTTATATTAGCAGCTTTTCTAAAATTCTTTTTCCTGGGTTAAGGGTTGGTTGGATATTAGCGGATAAAGAATTGATTCAATACTTAGAAAGTATGAAAAGAGCTCGAACAATTCATACGTCTACATTAGATCAATCTGTGTTGTATCAATATTTGAATGATGGATACTTTGAGAAGTATTTAAAAAAAGCCAAATCAGTTTATAAGAAAAAGTATGAATTAACTGTTGATTATTGTAAGCAATTTATTCCTTTCAAACGAATAACTGGTGATGGAGGACTTCATCTTTTTATAGAACTAGAGAACCATATCGATTCTCGGAAACTGTTAGAAACATGTACTCAAAGAGGCGTTATTTTTTTACCAGGGAATGTTTTTTACACTGACAACAGTGGAAACCATACTTTACGATTAGGATTTTCTAGGCTGAATGAAAGAGAGATTATTGAGGGAATTAAAATCATAGGGGATACAATAAAGAATTATGATGGGGGCTAGAAAAATGAGAGTTGGCGTTATAATGGGAGGTATTTCTTCCGAGAAACAAGTTTCAATCATGACAGGCGAAGAAATGATCCAGAATTTAGATAAAGATAAATATGAAATTGTACCGATCCTCTTAGAGAACAAAGAGGATTTGGTAGATAAGGTGAAAGATATTGATATTGCATTACTAGCGCTACATGGCAAATTTGGTGAAGATGGCACGATTCAAGGTGCTCTTGAAACCATGGGTGTTCCTTATACAGGAAGTAGCGTTTTGTCCAGCAGCTTATGCATGGATAAAAATATGTCCAAAAAAATCATTCGCTTTGAAGGGGTGCAAACACCGGATTGGATTCACCTTACGAATTTGGAAGAACTGAAAATGGATGAAGTTGAGAAATTAGGTTTTCCTTTAGTTGTTAAACCTAATTCAGGCGGTTCGAGTGTAGGGGTAACAATTGTTTATGACAAAGAAGCACTAATGTCTGCTATTGAAGAAGTATTCAAATGGGATTCGGAAGTGATCATCGAAAAGCTCATTGCTGGAGAGGAAATCACTTGTGCCATTTTGGATGGAAAGCTTTTACCGGTCATTTCGATTCGTCATCAAGGTGAGTTTTTTGATTATACCTCTAAATATAATGATGTG
>DATMFE010000209.1:0-2408 GCA_035556295.1 Ureibacillus sp. | reverse complement strand
CTATATAAGCCACGATTATATCCTTTCGCTGCAGGAATTCTACTAATTTCTTTAATTTTATTAGCCATTGGGATTACTTTTGCTGTATGGATTGAGTGGATTTCAGTTGTGTTTTATATGATTGGTATTTATATGATTATTTACATGACTTGGCGTGCACCGATTGCACATCGACTACAAAAAGGTCTCGTTCTTATATCATTTTGCGCATTAGGTGTGACCATTTTATTTTCATTCCTTTATGCCTTTGGTCGACTATCGAACGAGTTTGCTGTAACGATCGATTTTATGTTGGTATTTCATGGATTCTTAAATTGTGTTGTATTTGCTTTATGCGGCTTAATGGGATGGTCGATTGGTGTTCCACCTGAAAAGAAGCGAAATTGGACATTTCCGATTAGTCAAATTCGAGGAAACATTGTGATTGGCGAAAAGATTCTTCCGAAAATTAAGGACCAGGGCAATCTAGGTGCGTATAAAGGATTAGTGGACGAAATGGCTATTTATGAACCAGATGACAATCTACATAGGCTCGCACCAGCAATTCGTGATTTCTATGAAAATACGCTTCATTATGAGTTATTTGCGGAGGTTCATTGGAGAGTCTGGTTTAAACCTTTTGCAGCTGTCTATCGTCTGATTAGCTCAATTGTGCAACAAATCAATTTACCACTTTCAAGTAAACGGATTAAAATGACTGGGGATATCATGGGGGTTAATGAGGAGTTGGACGGAAGAAGTAGCCCAAGAGCATGGGTCAGAAAGATAAATGAAAAAGTCACATTTGTTGCTCTCTATTCATGGCACAAAACGAATGAACGTACGTATATGAACATTGCTTTACCACTTCCATGGTCGTCCATGATCGGTATTCTTGAATTATCTCAATTTGGAAACGAACTTCGATTATCTAGTAAAAAGCAAAAGGGATATTCAGATGCGGGTATTTATTTAGCTTGGAATAAATTCCTTCTTGCATTACCAATCAAGGAAACATTTCATGTGAAAGAAATGAAAGATGGAACTCTATATGCAGAACATCAAATGTGGATCTTCTCAATTCCTTTTTTAAAAATTATTTATCATATTAATAAGGTAAAAGATTAAGAAATTCTAGTTCTCGAGGTTAATGAGCGAGTCAGTTTGGTTTAATAACCTTGAACATAGTCATATACATATACTTTGGAGGCGAGTGAATGAAACCCAATGAGATACGAAATATGAGATGGAAGCAAGTAGCTGTTTTAAACGGAATGTTTTTATCTGTTATGATTCTTTATTTTGTGATTACTAAATTATTTGTTGTTAAACTTGATCATTTTTTCTTAGTTCTAAGTGTCGTGATCCTTATTCAAGGAATTTTAGGTTTAATAAAAGGTGATTCCACGAAATCAATTATTCCTATTTTTGAAAAAGTGGCGATCTATGAAAAACAGCATATGGGAAGTGAATGGGATAAACAACGAAAAGTAAGTTATATTTGGAACTTGGTATTAAGCGTTATCTTATTTTTACAATCACTCTCACATTGGGGTTACCCCGAAAGAGTTTTTCAAATAAAAGTGGAGTTTATGATGATGTTGACGATCGTACTTTTAATTCTAATAAATATTAGTTTGTTTATTCATATCAAAAAGGTTGATCGTGCTACTTCAGTTCAAGATTTGAAAGGATACACTTGGAAATCAAATGTTATTTCAATTGTTATCGGAGTTGTGTTTGCCTTTGTCCTTATCATCATTTCCATTTTTTATATTATGTCTACGATTTAGAATTAGTTGAACACGAAAGGAATTTTCCAATGGATAAAAATGAATTAATTGCTCTATTCCACAAAGAACTTCGAGAGGAGGCAAAGATACAAGGGTTTAAAAGAGAGCGTACTGAGCATGTCGTGCGTCATATTTCGCAGTATGGTGAAAGAGGATTCATTGGTTCATCTAATGTGCATGAGGACAATGCGACAGAGATCATTCGAAATGAGTTGGAATACTTTAAACAGCTTAATCAAAGCTTCGAGTGGAAGGTATATAGCTATGATAAGCCCGATAACCTGAAAGAACTTTTGAAGCAAGAAGGGTTTACAATCGGCGATCCAGAAGCACTCATGGTCATGGAAATAGACGAACAGCATCCGTTATTAGTAAATGGACATACCGCAAATGTAAAAGAAATAACGGATGAACAAGGAATTAAAGAGATTATTTCACTAGAGGATGCTATCTGGAATGAATCTCTGACAGAACTTGGCGAAAGACTCTGGAGAGATAAACAGAATAATCCGGATACACTATTTCTTTATGGCATCTACGAAGATAGTAAACTCGTAAGCGCGGCTTGGATGTATTTAGAGGAAAACTCTTCTTTTGCAAGTCTTTGGGGTGGGTCAACATTATCACAGTTTCGTG
>DATMFE010000208.1:0-14281 GCA_035556295.1 Ureibacillus sp. | reverse complement strand
AAACATAAAAATACGCAAAAGACGAATTGAGGTTGCAATGTCAAAACGAGCATAATAATCTTCAGCCGATTGGAAGAATTGCATGAACACAGCAGGCGCAATCAGCACAAATGGGGTTCCATCCACAAATATAGCAATTCGTCCTTCTAACAGGTTTCCAGCTACAACATCAGGCCTTTCCGTATTGTACATAGTTGGAAAAGGGGTCGCTGTTTGATCCTCTATTAGTTGTTCAATGTAACCTGACTCCAGAATGCTATCGATATCAATTCGCTTCAATCGCTGACGAATTTCTTTAACGACTTTATCATTGGCAATGCCATGTATGTACATAAATGTCACATCCGTTTTTGTTACACGTCCCACTTTTAAAGACTCCATCCATAAATCGGGGGTTTTAATGATGCGGCGTACCATAGCTGTATTGGTCCCAAGAGACTCGGTAAAGGCCCCTTTTGGTCCTCGCACCACCATTTGGGTAGTAGATTCCGCGATGGAACGTTTTTCTCCCCCTTTAGTGCTAGCACTCAGTGCTTGATCTACTCCATCCACTAATATAAGAGTATCGCCTGCCATTAAAGATGCAAAAAGGTCATCCAAGTTAGTGACGGAAGATATGTTTCCAATTGTCATTATATCTTTAGAAAGCAGGTCTATCGCATTGTACTGATTTAATTCTTCTTTATGATCATCCTTCATCATAGATTGCAGTAAATACTCTTGAATCGACTGATTGTCTACAATTCCTTCTACATAGACAATCGCTGTTTTAATGTCAGAATCCCCCCCCATTTTTATCTCACGAATAACGACATCTGAACTATTTCCAGTTTTCTGCTTAATCATGTTAAGGTTGCCTGATAATGAAACTTGTATCCGTTCTATTTGATGATCAGGAGTTTGATTCTCTTCACCCTGTGATCGTTTCTTTTTTGGTTTGCGATCTTTAAAAAACGAAGGCATAGATTTAAGCACCCTTCTTTCAGTTTTTATTAATTTAACCGTATAGAAACTTTTTATGTAAAAATTAACAATAAATATTTATGTATCATCATAGAAGAAAGGGAAGAACCTATTATATGGAGCGTGATAGATATGAAAATCATAGGTATTAGCCTTTTAATGATGGGATGTTTAATGGGCTTTTCTTTAGGGATTGATATTTTTCAAGGATTTGATGTTTCTCAGGCGTTGTACAACGCCGTGAGTCCATTTAGGGTAATGGAAGTCGCTGAATTATTTGTACTCTTTTTTCTTCTTTTTCTTTTTTTTGCTGAATCTTTATATCTTTTTATGAAGAAGAAAAATCAAAGCAAGTAACCATATACTCATCAATTATTATTTTCAAAAACAGGAAATGGACATAATGGTAATTTAGTTCAGGCTACCCGTTTCAATCAGTTCTTTCGTTAATCAAGATTCATATAAAATAATTCATCATCTGTGTTATTTAGTTGTTCGTTTATCCATTTCCTTACATTATTCATTCTGGAATCAAAAGCCATTTGAAAGAGACCGGTTAACTGAAAATCGGTAAAATGACTCCTCTTTAATTGGAGAAAAGCCTCGTGATAAGAAGAGAAATGAAGCTGTTTGAATAAGAAATTATCCATTGCCTCTCGAATATATTCTTCGTTTTTCCAACAATTCATGGGAACATGAGCAAATTGCCAAGGTCTAAAGATACCAGGATAAATAGCTTCAACTATTTGAAAAGGGGAATAGCCTAAAAGAGTAAAAGCGCCACCTAAACCATGTTGTTTAAAAAAATGAAAATTCACTCGAGAAGGTATTTCTTCCATAGGAATCTTCATTTTTTTCTCTATTACATATCTTACTGCCTCAATAGCTCTCCTCTTTCCTTCTTCCCCGTCCCAATATTTATCAGGAGTTTGTTGGAATTGCCAAGGTTTAAATTTTCCTGGATAGGCGTTATCAATGACTTCATAATAATTCCATCCATATAGCATAGCAGGGGGTCTGAGACGATGAGACCATAATGTATTGGCACCTACTTGAAAAGGGATTTCATCGATGGGGATTGATAAGTGTTGCTCAAGTAAATAGCATGTCATATAGCGCATATATTTTTTTCCTTCCTTACCTACAAAGAAATAATTAGGAAATCTTTTTCTTCTCTTTTCTAGAACATCTTGATAAACTTCAATGACTTGTTCTCTATTCACTATCGAAAGCCCCTTTTGAGAGAATATATTTTTTATTATTATGTATAATAATGGAATTTGTATACAAGGGGAATTAAAATTATAAAAAATACATATTAACGGTATTAAAGAAAGAGTGTTTATAATTTTTCATGGAGTTAACCCCAAAATTTCTGCTATGTTGAAAAGCTTGAATAATGAAACCATTAAAAAGCAAATAATCCATGAATATAATGTATTCATGAATTATCTACTAGTTCAATTTATGAGTGGGGCCCTTTTTTAGATCATATGCTTGTTCTTAAAGTTCTATGAATTTGTATTCCATAAAAAACAAACTACCTCTAAACCATTTAAAAAGGTGGCAAGGTAGTTTGTTAGGTGTAATGAAGTAGAACCTGTAACGAAGGGACTCTACTCATCTTGAGTAGTTTGTTCGATTTACTATTTATGATTCGTTCTATAATCATAAAAAAAAAGAATATTCCTTAAAAATTCAATCCAGCTTAATAATGTAACCTTATTATAGAAACTAAAACATGTTTTTTATAAAATATGCTTTGGTTCTGATAAAATCCCTGATGCTAACTACAGGTGTATAGAACATACAGTCTAAAAAAAGAAAAAACTACTGGTGTGTGATCAGTAATTTTTTCTCTTTTCTGAATGGTAATCAATAGTTAGTTGACGTTGCAGAGCGTCCTCAATAGTTTGTTCATTATATAAGATTTTATAAATGAAAATCAGTTAATGGACAAATTTTATTTGTTTTTCTTTTCAAAAAGATATTGGAACCCATAAAGTAGAAATGCTTTATAAAAGATATAAAAAAAAACTCTGAATTACTTAACCTAACTAACCTAACAACTTTTAATTTTTTCAGAAAGTGTATAAGTGGAAATGTAAAGATCGCATCTACAACGGCATTAAGTAAAATAAATGCTTTGAAATTTCCATATGTCCATTTGGAGTTAGTATAGTTTCATAGACACCATTTAATTAAGTCCTTACAATGACTTTTGAGAGGATGTGTCCGAAATGGAACGTAAACGTGCGGGTAAAACATACAATGATGAGTTTAAGAAAACGATTGTGGATTTATATCATGCAGGAAACTCGGTTAAAGATTTAAGCAGCGAATATGGCGTATCAGAAGTAACAATCTATAAGTGGGTGAAGGGATTTACCCCTATCAGCTCAGAGGAAGGCTCTCTAACACCAAAAGAATTAGCTGAGATTCAAAAGGAAAACCTTCGGTTAAAACAAGAATTAGATATTCTAAAAAAGGCTATGGCCATATTCGCGAAAAAGTAACAGAAGCAGAGCTCAACCATTTTATTGAGAAATATAAAGAACAATACAGCGTTCAGAAAATGTGCGAATTGTTAACGATTCTAAGAAGTAGCTACTACCACTCGTTCAAAAAGACGGTATCAAACCGCGAACAGGAAAACCAGAAGCTAACGAAAGAAATCCAACGAATCCATGTGAAAAGTAAAGCGCGTTATGGCGCTCCAAAAATTCATAAGATTTTAGTAAACAACGCGTGTTATCTAAGTCTAAAACGTGTTCAGCTTCAAGAAGGTACATAATATCAGCACACCAATAAAGGAGGCCCATATCGGTAATAGCCAAAGGTTTTGCTTTACATCTTTCCCAGCGACTGATGGAAGAGCCAGAATAGCTGTAGCTAATATGATAAAATAGAGTATCATCTCCATCTGAAGAGATGAGATTTCCCCTTTTTCGATCATATTTTTTTACCTTCTTCTAATTTTTTTATAATCTCTAAAAAATGTTTAAATCGATAAAATATTGCATATGTTATTGATTTATAGATGTGTAATGCCTTTTTTCTTTTTACCTCTTTTCCTTATAATAGCAATGATTAATAGCAATAGCGGAATGAATGTGAAAATAGATGATTCTAAAAAGGGGATGATGGTTTCAATAAACTTCGATAGTTCTTGCATGTTAGGAGCTGCCCATATCCCGAATAAAGTCATCAAAAAACCGATTGGAAATACGAGGGGGCGATAATCAGATAGATGTAACCATTGGGCCATTCCTAGAACAAGCACATAATAAAATATTGAAAGCTTGATGAATACCCCCATCACCCAAATAATAATCACGACTGATTCCAGATGTTGAAAAAAGGTCGCGATACTGATGTACCGAAAAGCAGTAAATACTGGATAGGTATAAGTAGTCACTGATTCTCCAAACAAAAGAAGACTAACGATATTGATATAAACCATGGCTACCATACAGAAAATTACCGTAAGTACACTCCATTTCCTTCCTTTTTCATAATCTGTCAAAAAAGGGAGCAACATGGAGGTAAGAAAGACTTGGCCGAACCAAAGCGATGGCTGAATTGCTCCTCTGATCGAAGGAGCTATACCATGCTCCATGATTGGAAACATATTCTCAGGTTTTAAGTCAGGTATAAGTAGGACAAATAGTACCAGTGTAAGTATATAGATTGGAACAAATATTTGGGCAGCTCTTCCCAATACTTCCACACCACCTCGTACAGTGAAAGCACAAACAAGAACCATGGTTCCGATGACTACGACCATTGGAGTTCTTGGTAAGAAAGAACTAATAATGAAATCTGCATATTCCCTATCGATCAAACTAGATACATACAGGAAATAGAACAAGAAGACAAACCCAAGTAATTTTCCTATAATACGACCTACAATGTGCTGACTGTATTGAATAATCGTCTCACCTGGGTAGGTTTTATGTAATTGAAATACAATAAACGCTGTAAAAACTCCATTAAAGGACGCTAAAATTGGTGAAATCCACATATCCTGATTCGCATGCTTACCTGTAACTGCTGGGATAGTAAGAATAGCGGTTGATAGTATGGGTGGTAATATTAAAAATGCCATCTGAAATGCAGAAATTTTACCTTTTTCAATCATTCTCTTTTCTCCTTCTTTTTCCGTATCTTCTATGCCCCTGCTACTTCTCCAGCATCTTACCAAGTGGTTTGAAAAGCATGTCAATCATCTGTGTAGGACCTGGCATATCCGGAAAGAATAACAGGAGGATGGCAAGCAGCCATCCCATCGTTGTTAAGAGTACAAAGGATGTTTTCTCCTTTTTCTGATTTCGCTCCATCTTGGGCCACTCATACAAAACGATGAGAAACACGCATATGGTTATTCCTAGTACCATTATCCATTTCATTTCTTTTCTACCTCTTTTTCCTTCAATCCCGCCGGTGTGGTAGATAAGCCAGGTCGGCGTACGCGTGTTTTAATATCTATTTTTACGTCCACATCCGGCAGAATCGTATCCCAATGATCTTTGACTTTCGCCCATGATTTAGGATATTTGCGGTGAAACGCATCAGCGAAACCGAACGCATCCACATTCATCCCTTTCTTCACTTGTTTAAGAGACTGATTAATGCGTTTTTGAATATCTTTTTCTACGTCTTTCTCCACTCTCTTTGTAATTTGTGGACTCATAACATCAAGGTTACTTCCGTTTTGTATAATTGTCCCCTCTGATGTTATTTTCACTATAATCCCCCATTTTTTATTTTTAATGGTAGGGATGAGCTTCGTTGTTTGTCGAATGGGATCTAGCGATATGGTTTGTCCCTTTTTAGGGTTTATTGTAATGGCAGTCCCTTCAATTTCATTTCGTAACCATAAAAGTCCTCTAGTTATCTTGGCATCAATTTGACCGACCATTTTATCGTTCTTAAAAATAGCAGTTCCGACTATATAAGCAATCGTTTCCTCTTGTTTTTCTCCAGAAAATGGTGGTAACTTTTTAATCAAAGGTAGGAGAGCAGCTCCAGCATCACCTGTTAACATCTGTTCAAAATCTTTCACAGTAACATCCATACCAATCTTCATCTCAGATAACTTTCGTAGCACTTCTCCCTCGTATGACTCTATAGGTGGCTGTAATGATAGAAGATTGGCTGCCTCCCCATAACTGACAAACAAATGAGCACGTTCTCGAGGTTCCGGGTGGCGAAGTAAATAGTCAATTTGCTCATGAATGCCACCTTTTCTAGCGAGCTTTTCACCGATAATATACGTTTTGCAGTGCCCCCAGAAGATTCTACGTGGAAATTTTAACTGAAGCTTTGATGCGGCATCTGCCATATTTTCTCCAATCGCCGATCTGACCAATGTCTGGGCTCTTCCTCCTGCTGCCCCTCCTTGTTGCTGACCACTTACAGCATTGGGAATCAAAACTTGAATGGTAAGCTTGATATTCTTCCCTTTTTCTTTGTCAATGGCAGCTCCTAACACCAGCGCCGTATCATTTACTTCCCTTCTGTCCCAGCAACCTGTAAGTAGAAAGCTAGCTAAAAAAAAGAGAAGAATGATCAACGTTTTTATGATGTTTCGAGATAGAAAGAGGCTCATTCTTGTTCACGTCCTTCTCATCATGTCTTCACTCTACTATTCGTTTCCTTTGTTCGGATTTGATTTTTGTCCGGGGGGCTGTCGAGATGAGTTGAATTCACCGGTTAAATGGGGGCGTATGTCCATTTTCCACCATGGAGCCCGAATCAAGGCATCTTTCAACTCACGTCCTTTCATCGGAGCAATCGGGGTCAGATACGGCACTCCAAATGAACGCAATGTACATAGGTGGATGACGAGTGTAATCACTCCAAGCATAACTCCAAGTAAACCTAACGTTCCAGCAAGAAGAATGATAGGAAAGCGTAGCATTCTTAACGCAATTCCTTGCGTATAATGTGGCACCATAAAGGATGAAACTCCTGTAATTGCAACAACAATGACCATTGGAGCAGAAACCAGACCGGCTTGCACGGCAGCTTGACCAATGACTAAAGCACCAACAATACTAACCGCAGCACCGACCTGTTTCGGAAGTCGGACCCCTGCTTCACGCAGCGCTTCAAATGTAACCTCCATCATTAATGCTTCAACAAGTGCTGGAAAGGGAACACTTTCACGTGAAGATGCCATGCTAATCAACAAGGCCGTCGGTACCATCTCCTGATGGTAGGTAAGGACTGCTACATAGAGTGAAGGTAAAAGAAGTGATAACACCATAAATACAAAGCGTAAAACGCGAATAGCTGAACTAATCAGATACCGTTGATAATAATCTTCCGGAGACTGAAGTAAGGAAAAAAAGCTAATAGGTGCAATTAAGACAAAAGGCGTACCGTCTACTAGAATCACTACACGTCCCTCTAAAAGATTAGCAGCAGCTACATCCGGCCGTTCCGTATTGAGGAGTTGGGGAAAAGGCGAATAGGAGTTGTCTTCAATCAGTTCCTCAATATATCCACTTTCTAATACACTATCTATTTCAATACGTTGTATCCTGTTTTCAAATTCTTTAACGAGAGTCTGATCTGCAAGTCCTTCTATGTAAGCGATCACAACATCAGTACTAGTATAACGCCCGACTGTCATCGACTTCATTTTGAGGTGAGGACTTTTGATCTTCCGTCGAAGGAGAGCCGTATTCACTCCTAATGTTTCTACAAATCCTTCCCGTGGTCCCCGTACAACACTTTCTGCTGTTGGTTCTTCAATCGATCTCTTTTCCCACTTAGCCAAACCTAAAGCGATTCCAAACACTTCTTGTTGTATGAGAAGCACGGGGTTCCCAATAGAGATATTCTCTATACATTCGGCAAACGTCTTTACTTCTTTCCTCTTTGAAACGTGTATTTTTTTCTTTATCATTTCACGTAAACTATGAACCATTTCTTCTGTTTCCGGCATAAGTGAAGTGAGCACATTCTCATCGATTTCTTCAATATTTGATAAACCTTCTACATAAATAAGAATGGCTTTTGTTTTTCCACCGATCAAAAATGTCTGGAAGACCACATCAAAACAATCCTGATAGATGGATCGCAGAACCTGTAGGTTTTCATCAAGGTCTGAAGAAAGCAGTACTGGTTGCTCGGTAACCTTTTGTTTTAACTGAAAATTTTTTCTGATTTTCCGAAACAAAATAGACATATTCCTCCTTATATGTAAATATTTACAATAAAGTGTAATGAACCTCTTCTTATCTTTTGATGTATTTTTAAAAGTTATTCTGTTTAGTTAAAAATTTCTTTAACTATTTAAACTTAACTCTGTTTGTATGTTTTCTTGTGCACATAAGGATCTCTGCTCTATCTGTTTTTCTATCCATTGTTTCACCTTGTATAATCGTTGACTAAACGCCATTTGATATAATCCTGTCATTCGATAGATGGTAAAATGTTTAGGAGACAATTGCTGAAGAGCTTCTTGATACGAAGAAAACCCAATTTGTTGAAAAAGAAACCACTCCATTGCTCCTATCACGTTTTCTTCCTGTTTCCAAAAGTTCATAGGAACGGTTGAGCATTCCCACGGTTTAAATCGATTCGGATAGAGAGTCTGAATTACTTGATAAGGAGAATCCTCAAATAGACTAAAAATGCCGGTGAGTCCATGCTGTTTAAAAAAATGATGGTTGATTTTCAGAGGGATTTCTTGAAAGGGAATATTGCATTTTACTTCAATGACATAACGAACTGCTTCTATCGCTCTTTTGCCCCCCTCTTCCCCCTGCCAGTATCCATGTGAAACTTGTTTAAACTCTAAAGGATGAAATGTTCCGGGATATGCATTTTGAATTACATCGATAAAGTTCCATCCATGTATCTGAGCCGGATGGCGCAAGCGATAATCCCATAATGTTTTTGCACCAACGCAATGAGGAATCTGCGCTATAGGGATACCTAGATACTCTTCAATTAAATAACGTGTAATATAGGCTAAGTATTTCTTTCCTTGATCCCCAACAAAAAAATGATCCGGGAATCGAGCTCTTTTTCTCTCTAATATGTCCCTATAAATTCGAATAACCTTTTCTCTTTCTGTCACATGTTGTTCCTCCTTACTAGTAAACGCTTGTATATTTTAACCATTCGAGAGAATTTACACCTATACAAAAGAAATATTTATCAAAATTTAGATTCATCCATGCTGAGGGGAGATCCTGATGTGAAAATACTCGCTAAGAACATAGAGAAATAGAAGAAACTCACCGCAAAATCAGAACTAACAAAACAAGATGCCAAAAAAGCTGTAGATGCGTTATTTGAAGTAATTTCTAAAACACTTGCTAATGAAAAAAATTCAATTGATTGAATTTGGCACATTTAAATTACGTGAACGTTCAGCTCGTACAGGACGTAATCCCCAAACAGGTGAAGAAATGACAATTCCGGCTTCAAAGGTTCCTGCTTTTAAACCGGGAAAAGAATTAAAAGAAGCCGTTAAATAAATATGCTTTATAAGCAAGCCCTCTCTAGCTTCTAAAGGGGGCTTTTTTTATGGTGAAAAATCCCTAAAGACCTACACCTAAATATTATCTATCAAGGTTTCTATTTTCTTGAGTCGTCGTCTTAGAATTAGAGGTAGGCTCTTTGCCAAGCCTAGGTTTCCAATTACCCAACTTGTCTTTTAAGTAATCTTTTAAAAAATCACGTTTCTTTTTTCGTCTTTTATCCCTGTTTTTCATAAAGAATCACCGCCTTTAGGTTACTTAATAGATTCAATTTATTCCTATTATAACTATGTTGAAAAACTCACTCTTTATGCTAAATCTATAAGTAATAAGTAGATCATCTTACTAGTCAAGGGTATACTTTTAGGTATTGTTTCAACGTATTCCAGAAGATGCTTCCTATTGTAAGAGTAACAAAAGTAGAAAGTGAAGAACAACCAGATGATCCTCATATGTATTGTCATAATCAATAATAAAGAAAGCAGGTTAATATTTATTAACCTGCTTTTCAGACTAACGAGAACTTAAAAGATTTCTTGTTAGAAAGGACTTTATGGTTTCGTAGAAGAAGTATCCTCATTCTCAGAGGTATAAACTTTATCTTTGAAGTTAGATAGATGTTTTCCATCCACATCATTGATATTTGCTTCATTAGAAGCATATCCAGCAGTGTTAAATCTGTCATCTCCTATTGCAGGCTCAGAATTGTTAGACTGTTTTTTCATTGTGTACCTCCTAGTTTGGGTTGGATAGGTTTAGTATGCTCATATTCACCGTATTTCATGAAGATGCACGTACTGTTATGTATAGCGTCGGCGTACGTTTTACTTACCGTTATGGTGTGTGATAAAGATACGACAGCAAATGGACCTGCAATGGGAGGCTTGAGCCGTATGAGTTGAAAGGCTCACGTACGGTTATTAGGGGAGTCAGGGGCAGTGATGCCCCTCGCTTACCCGACTTAACTAAAAAAATAAAAAATAACATTAGATTATTTGTGTCAGACATCCTAACAAAGTTATAGCTTGCTTATATCAGTTTCCGGTAATATAAAGTTAGTTTATTGAATATTCAGAAATATTTTTTCATAAAGACAGCACCTAAATAATTAGGTGCTGTCTTTATGCAGATTGGACAGACATTTTAATTAAAAGACAAGGTATAAAAGTCGAAAAGAGTCTGCTCTCATGCTTCATATTTGAGTTATAACTTTACTTCTAACTCTCTAAGCAGTTGCTTTACCCCCTCACGACTTAGAATTACTTTTCCTTTTGCCAAGATTAAATTATCTTCAGAAACTTCACCTGTCACTTTACAGGCTAAATTAGGTGAATATTTTTTCAACACAATGTTCTCATTATCTACAAAAATTTCAACAGGTTCGTTCTTTTTAATATTTAATGTTCTTCTTAGTTCGATGGGTAAGACTACTCTTCCCAGGTTGTCTAGTTTCCTAACGATGCCAGTAGCTTTCAATTTAAAACCTCCACAAAATATTACTTACATACCCATTAAGTGTACAATATGCTTTTTAATGTTTTCATTAGTAATATATTACATTTTAAGCGAGGGAGGATATTTCAATATGATAAGGTTAGGAATAAAGGTTTCATGGAAGAATTATAATGGAATTTATTAAATCACTCAGTTTTTTCATTTTAACCTGATGTATTAATCAGAAATATAACATATTCAGGTTAGTGATAACCTATATAAAATAACTTGAATGTATAAGTAAATAGTTAAGTATTTTATATAAATCATTAGTTTAACCATTTACTCTAGATGACGGTGAATAAGGTAACTTTCTACTTGTAATATATATTTAATACTGTTTTATAATAAATAATAAATATATAGTGTTTTATGTATAAAATTAATTTAATTTTATTGATAGAAGTAATGGTTAACGTATTTTATTAAAAGTATAATAAAGTTAAATACGTTTAAATTTAATGTTAATTCATAGTTAATATAACAATTGCTTAAAAGGTAAGAGGTAGAACGTGTTATCTGTCTGCAATATATGATATTGATATTTTGTGATTTTTATGAAAGCTCACTCAAAAGGCATACGTTTTAACACGTATGCCTTTTAAGATGTTATATTATTTAATTTTTAACTAATTTTAAATCAGGAGCATGCGTATTAGTTTATTTACCATAGTATGCTAGTCATAACCTGTTTAAGAAGTAGATGAGGATTTGATTCCTCCTCTTTTGTACGCCATGCTACAAAACCGTCTGGTCTTATCAATACAGCTCCTTGAGAGGTAACATCGTACACTGCTTCCCAGCTATCCTCACACTCAACACAATCTCCTTGTAAACCGATACTATAAACATTAATAGGAACACCTAAGTGAGAAGATATATTCCGGGCAGCAGTGCGCCAAAGGCTATTATCTTTTCCCGTAAATAAGATGAAATTTTCACCTATTAGATCTAAGGTAGATATACGCTTACCTTGGTACTTCAACCACATATGTGGAGCACGAGTACCTGGTCTTCCGTTTAGTTCTAATTGATCCATTCTATGTGGTGTATCGGAGTTTTCCTTGATAATTGCTGTTGAGTTATATTTATACCCTACAGTAACTGCAGTATGGTCCATACTATTGAGGGTGCTTACACCTTTCTTTATAACACTAAATAACAAATCACTAGCATATTTCGTTGTTAATTCTACAGCATAGTGTCTCTCATTATGATAAGTTTGGAGCAATCGTGGATGAGCTTGTTTGTGTATCACTGCAGCAAGCTTCCAAGCTAAATTATGAGCATCTTGAATACCTGTATTCGAACCAAATCCTCCGGTAGGTGGCATAAGATGAGCTGCGTCTCCAATTAGAAAGACTCGACTATCTTGAAAACGAGTGGCTGTCTGTTCTGCAGCTGCCCACGGTAAAATACTGAAGATGACAATATCAAGATTTGAAACTCCTATAGCTTTTTTTAAAATCTCACAGCATCGCTCTTCAGAAAAATCTTCTGGACTTTCTCCATTTGAGGGATTATAGGCCACGTGATAAATCCATTCATCACGATTGTTAACGGTGATGAGCGCACCAAATACCTCTGGATTTAAGATTTGAATCCAGCCAAACTGGCTAGGCTTTAGAAAGCGACTTAGATCAGCCTGAAAATAGATATTAATATAATGTCCGCCGATGACTCCTCTTCCTCTAGTTGGAATTTTTGTATGTTGACGAATCGTGCTTTTAGCGCCGTCTGCCGCAACTAAATAATCACTTCGAATTTTTTCTTTTGTTCCTGTCTCTCGGTTTATTATAGTGGCTGTTACCCCTAAATCGTCTTGGTGATACTCTATAAGCTCAGTATTATAGCGTATATGCCCTTTTCCCTCTTTAGCAGCATGAAGAAGGATAGGCTCTAGTTCAATTTGATAACAAGATGCTGGCTTTGAAGGGCTCACCTTCTCAAAATTTTCTATTCTCTCTTTTTCAAGAGCTTTTTGGGAGTTCTCCGCAGTTTCTAATTTCTCAGGGTCTATGCTTTTGATTGTCTCTACAGCAATCCTTCCACGAATATTATCTAATGGTTCGCTAGCAGTCCGGATAGCTGCCTCCAATCCAAGTTGTCGAAATATTTCCATCGTACGAAATGTAATCCCTCCAGCTTTTGGATGGATAGCTGTACCAGTGTGTTTTTCAATGAGTAAATAATCAACGTTATGACGTGCCAAAAAGAGAGCAGAGGTGAGTCCACTAAGACCTCCCCCTACTATTAAAACAGGAACATGTTTGTGTATCATAGAAATTTTCCTTTCAATTTTAAATGTACCCCTGGGCCTTACTGAATTCAGTAATCAAACTATAATATAAAAAAAAATGAAATTGTAGACTGTTTTTAGGTTATGTTTTATAATGATAATAGAGTACGCCCCCAAATTAGGGGCGTTTTTTTCTATGACTTTTAAAAGAATACTCATTAATGTTAACGGAAACAACAGACACTTCCTGACTTTATACATATTCCATTCCATATTATCTTACTGTCTGTGTCCTTATATTTTATACATGTTAAGTTCTCATAATGGATTTTATCGGTATGACATAGAAAAGAAACCGTTTAATTTTAATAAAAAGAAACCGTTTTCTTTTTTTGCTTTCTCAAAATGATTTAATAGGTTATAATAAATACCTACAAAAATATTAAATGATATGTAAGTAACAAGCAATTACACCCTTAATATTTAACTAAAAGAAAAACCCACCATTCAAATTAGGTGGGTTTTTCTTCTTTAAATATATGTGATGCACATCCTTAGTTAACATAAAACACATTCCGGAACCCAACCAAGAAAAGCTTGCAGGAGAAGAACTCTTGAGATAATAAGAATAACGGCTTTTCATTAATTACTCATTATCAGCAGATTGTGTGGAAATTTGCCAAGTAACACCGAATTTATCTGTTACTTGTCCATATGATGGGCTCCAAAAAGTTTCTTGAAGTGGCATTCCTACTTGACCACCTTCTTTCAGCTTTTCGAACACTTCTTTTGATTTTTCTACACTGTCTATAGTGATAGCTACCGTTACTTGTGATCCAATTTGGTATGGTTGACCCGGGAATGTATCAGAAAGCATCAAATCATTATCACCAACTTTTAAGTGCGCATTCATTACACGGTCTATTGCTTCTATAGGAGTAGGGAATTCTGGATTTCCGGGCATTTCTCCGAACGTTTGAACTCCAATAACTTTTGCATCCAATGCTTTTTCGTAAAATTTAACAGCTTCTTGTCCATTACCGTTCATAACTAAATAAGGATAAATTCCTAAAACCATTAAAAA
>DATMFE010000207.1:0-4538 GCA_035556295.1 Ureibacillus sp. | reverse complement strand
ATGAAAGCCAAATGGACAGTGAAATTCACTTGAGATGTCCTTCATAAGGCGGATGAAAGCCAAATGGACAGTGAAATTCACTTGAGATGTCCTTCATAAGGTGGATGAAAGACATCTGGACAGCGAATTTCATAGGAGATGTCTTTCATAAGGCGGATGAAAGACAACTGAGCAGCGAAATTCACTTGAGATGTCCTTCATAATAATCAAGGAGAGTGAGTAATGGATAGTGAACGTGTTGATCAACTTCAAGCAATGCTTAATGAGTTTAGGAATACTGCTGATGAACAATTAGACAAGAAGCTTGAATTAGAGAAGTGTCATCGAATAATTGAAAAGCTAGGTACCTTTGCAACTGAGTGTGAAGAATGTTCTCAACACCTTTTCGATTTGAAATGCCATTTCACTCAACTAAATGGCCATTCAACACAACTTTCAGATGGTGATTTTCAACAACATAAACAAGTAATAGAGCACACCTGTTCACATCTTATGAAACAACACAACTTAGTACACAGTGGAATCTATACGGGTATTTTCATGTCTCTTGGAACAAGTTTAGGTATCGTATTTGGACTTCTCATTTTTGATAATTTAGCGTAGGGAATACCTATTGGATGTGCGATAGGTGTTGCCATTGGTGCTGCGCTAGATGCCAATGCAAATAGTAAAGGAATGGTATTGTAATTTTAACCTCTGTTATAATTACTGTTAATTAAGTTTACTAGATTACAAATGAATAAATTTCTTAGTAGGCATTAATCCAAAAGGTAAGGATTAATGTCTTTTTTATGTGAATTTATCATTTAAATAAATTTCTTTTATAAATTTGAACCTATTAAGATATGGAAGTCGTCTAATAGCAGAATTTGAAGTAGGTTGAAAGAGAGGTAGTGGAATGGATAGGGATGAAAGAGATTTTATACTTGAAAAAATAATGATTGAATACGGTAATGAGCTGGTACGATTGGCTTTTTCATATGTGAAAGATGCTGAAATTGCAAAGGACTTAGTTCAGAATACGTTTATTAAATGTTATAAAAACCTTGAATCGTTTCGCCACGATTCACAAATCAAAACATGGCTTTATCGTATTACCATTAACGAGTGCAAAGATTATTTGAAAAGTTGGAATTACAAAATGGTACAAGTAAAAAGTTTTATCAATGAAACAGCTAGGTCAGTCTTCCCATCAGTAGAAAAATCCGTTATGGATCAATACAATGCCGAACAAATGCAAGAGACAATCACGGCATTACCAAAAAAATATCGAGAAGTGGTTTATCTATACTACCATGATTTAAAAACAGATGAGATTTCAGAAGCTTTAGACATTCCTGTAAATACAGTTAAAACCCGTTTAAGAAGAGCCAAACAAAGATTAGAGTCGATGTTAAAGGAGGCAGAATTAAATGAAAGATAAACGTTTGAGAAAATCAATTCAACATATGTCTGATCAAGATTTAACTTTTTCGAAGGAAGATCGTATGGAAGTGTTTGAACAACTACGTAAAATGGAAATGGAAAGTGTCCAAAAGAAATCTCCATTTTTATTTAAAAAGTTCGCTCCAATGACCGTTACTTTGTTAGCTGTATGCTTATGTTTATTTTTCTTTATTCCAACGTTACTCCAAGAAAACGTAAAGAACGAGCTTTATGTAAGTCAAAGTAATGGAATTAACGGGACAGACTCAAATGAAACTGTAGCTGCTATAGATAAACCCATTACTGCATTATTAACGATAAAGGATGAGTATTATACGATTCCTATTAACCTTTTACTCTCTTATAGTAGAGAGAAAAATGTGATGAAAGTGATATCGATCCCTCGCGATACTTATGTTCAGATAGGTAAAGAAAAGGATGGAATGCCTATATATGGTAAATTAACATTCGCTTACGGAAATGAAAGAGCTGAAAGTGTAAAAACAACAGTTTCTCAGCTATTTGATACCTCAATTGATTATTATGGCGTGTTAGATTTAGCAACCCTTTCGGCACTGATTGATTCAGTGAATGGAATAGAGTACGACTTAAAAGAGGATATAAGAGTAAGAGCGATATCTCAAGAAGCATTTGATTTTGAAAAAGGAACGCATCATTTGAATGGGGAAGAAGTGGCTACTTTATTAATGGATGCTACAGAGGGAAGAAATTTGGATGAAGTTGACTTCGTTAACCTTATGAGTGCTGTTATAAATAAAACAACAAATGAATTATCACCAACTCAATTAAAGGAACTAAACGCAACTATAGATGGTAATATATCAATTGAACAGTTGTTTGAAACGAAGGATCTACCTGCAATACAATTCGTATCAATACTCGACGGAAAAACTGATACACAGATAGATGGGCGATACTTTATGACATTTGAAAAAGACTTCTTGAAGTCAGCAGTAGAAGAGTTAACAACATTTAATTAAAGGTAGTTGTTAACAAACGTGGAATATATGCAATGGATGAGCATACAAGTAACAGAGTATGTATTTTTGTGGGTTTAACCAAAAGATTGCTGATAAAAGGTAACCAACAATCTCCATCACGATTAGGTTAGGAGGTAATGTAATGGAATTCGATTTTGTCTATGTATCTTCTATTATTGTTGCTATTATTTTGGTTTGTATTGCAGGTTTTCAAGTGTTACTATCGCTTGGTTATCCATTAGGCGAATTTGCTATGGGTGGATATCATAAGGTTTTGCCAAGAAAGCTCCGTATAGTAAGTGCGGTCAATGCGGTTATTCTCTTATTTATGGCATTAGTCTTTCTTCAACATGCAAGGTTTATAGAAGGGTTTCATTTTTTATCTACAAACATTCTAGTATGGGTTATTACAATATTCCTTGGTTTGAATACGATAGCAAATCTATTCTCTCGTAGTAAAAAGGAAAGAAATACAATGACACCTTTGTCAGGGTTCACTCTCCTATTATGTTTAATCATTGCTTTATCTTAAGATCTTTATATTTTTTAAAGTCAAGGCGTTTCTCTAAACATTGAGAGATGCCTTTTTCATGGTACGTACTATAAGCCCTTTTCATTGGAGCTTAGAATCGGATGAAACGAATTAATTAAAGGATATTTCAGTTTTGTATAGAAGGAGTTATTAATCATCTTTCAACATGATTGATGGTTTTTACACACTTTTTAATTACATAATTAGCATTCTATTTCTTATAAAGGGGAGATCAGTATGTGGACTCAAAGATTTATCGAAACAGGTAGAGGTACTTTTGAAATTTTTGAGAAAGGTGAGGGAGAGCCACTAGCAATTACGCATCTTTATAGTGCATTTGATAGCCGTGGAAATGCCTTTGCGAATCCATTTACAGAGTACTATCATGTATATTTAATTAATCTTCGTGGTGCTGGGAATTCTGTGGGTGCTCAAAGTGATAGTGAATATAGTATGGATGAAACGGTCCTAGATTTAGAGGCGATCAGAGAGGCTTTAGAAATTGTGAAATGGGCTTTTGGTGGTCATTCTACGGGAGGTATGCTTGCTTTAAAGTATGCTGTATTAAAGGAAGTATCACTAACTAAAATTATTGTAAGTGGTGCAGCAGCAAGTTTTCGTTATAATACAGACCCTAGTTGTATTTACAATCATTTAAATCCGAATTTCAATCGAATTCGTGAAATCATGAATTACTTTAACGATCCGGAATTACCAGTGGAAGAACGAAAAAAGTTAGGTAGAGAATGGGCATTAATGTCCTTATATAAAGAAGAGAGTTTAGAAAAGATGTACGAAAAACCGAATAGCGGTAAAAATGTAGGTCCAAGACTCGATTACTTTAGAAAAGTGGACTGTCAAAACTATGATGTCACTGAACAATTAAAGCAAGTCACGATTCCTGCCTATGTATGTACTGGGGTTCATGACGCACAATGCCCATATCGCTTCGGTGTTGAAATAGCAGAGCTACTACCAAATGCAGCCTTCACCGCATTTGAACAAAGTAATCACTATCCATTTTTTGAAGAAGAGTCAGCCTTTGAGGAATTTGCGAAATTAACTTTAGGAAGTAAGGAATATAGTAAATAGGCTTGATGGTCGGAAAGTAAATCAATTAAGAAGATGAGTTATGAGGTACTGATAGGGCCACCAAATCTTGGTAGCCCTTTTATAATGGGATTCTTAATAAAATATCTGAATATTGAAACTTATCTTCGATAATAACAGTATATAGAGTATATAACGAATAATTTGATAGGGAAGGAGAGAGATTGTGTTAAATCAACCGTCACCTAGAACTATTTATATTATTATCTCTTTAGTAATCATCATTTTAGCCCCAATCATTGTTCTGATTTTCCCCTTATTTAGTGTTGAAACTTTTCATTTTGACAAGGGACAAATTGTACGTATTCCTTTAGTCGAGAATTTTTATTTAGTAGCAATTGCCTTTATTACATTAATAATCGGAGTTCTAACGCTTGCTTTCAAAAGGAATAGTATTACTTATATTCTTTCAGGAGTATTATGTGTAATGTTTTTCGGTCTAATTTATGTTTCTACTATCGGCTACACAA
>DATMFE010000206.1:0-15805 GCA_035556295.1 Ureibacillus sp. | reverse complement strand
GAAACTCCAATACAATCTAACTTTTGCAAAGGCGATATTAGAAAAATTCGCATGCTTATTAGAAAAATTCACCTAGTTATTAGAAAAACTGGCTGGTTTATTAGAAACTCCAATACAATCTAACTTTTGCAAAGGCGATATTAGAAAATTTCACATGCTTATTAGAAAAATTCACCTAGTTATTAGAAAAAATGGCTGCTTTATTAGAAACTCCAACACAATCTAACTTTTGCAAAGGCGATATTAGAAAAATTCGCATGCTTATTAGAAAAGTTTACCTAGTTATTAGAAATAATGGCAGCTTTATTAGAAACTCCAACACAATCTAACTTTTGCAAAGGCGATATTAGAAAATTTCCTAATCTTATTAGAAAAATTCACCTAGTTATTAGAAAGAATAGCTGAGTTATTAGAAACTCACTCATAATCTAGCATTACTAAAGGCGATATTAGAAAATTTTCTAATCTTATTAGAAAAATTCACCTAGTTATTAGAAAAAATAGCTGAGTTATTAGAAACCCACAAATGATCCCGTCCTTATTTCAGGTGTAGACAAAATCATCACGATTAACAATTCTATCGATTGTTAATCGTCATATTATTAACAATTGTCAGTATTGGGAATATAAAAATTCTATTAAAGTTGAAAGATGAGGTATAGAATGCGAATCTCAGATCCTCACGTTCGCCTTTCCTATAATAGATGATTGAAAGAATTTCATAGAAAAAAGGGTAGGGGATGCGTATATTCATGCAAATATAGTGGGGTGATTGAATCGGAACTTCTAGCAATAAGTAGTGCAATAAAAAATGCAATTTCTACTAAACGTAAGGAAGCAAATTTTGAAGAAGTGTTAGTGAAAGGAGTGTTAATATGGGAAAGTTATTAAAGGCTTTATTTGTTTTTGGGAGCTTAGCTTTGGCAGTGAATGTTTCGCCTGCAACAACTTATGCGGCCGTGGAAATGACAGACATTAGTAATTCTTATGCACAGGATGCCATTTTAGAACTAGCAAATGCGGGCATTATTAACGGAGATGGCAACGGTAATTTTAATCCAACTGGCAAAATAACGAGACAAGATTTTGCAATCATTTTGGCGAAAGCTCTTGGATTAGATACTTCCGAAGCACCTGCAACAGCTACATTTAGTGATGTTCCAACGAATCACTATGCATTTAGATATGTAGAGGCAGCTGTTAAAGCGGGATTAATTGCAGGAATCGGGGAAGGTCAATTTGGGCTAAATCAAAACTTAACGCGGGAGCAAATGGCTGTTCTATTTGTGAGGTCCCTTGGCGTTGATGCCTCAGGGATGGGGAACAATCTTACATTTTCAGATGCAAATAGTATTTCATCATGGGCGAGAGATGCAGTAGGTGCCGCATTAGATTTGGAATTACTAAACGGAAATCCTGATGGGAGTTTTAATCCACTGGGAAATGCAGAACGACAGCAAGTAGCCTTAGTAGCAAGTCAGTTTTTAAAAGCCGTGGAGGAAAAGAAATCTGAAGAAGAGCAAAAGCCAGAACCACAACCGGATCCGCAACCGCTACCACAGCCAGATCCAGATCCACAGCCGAATCCGAACCCAAATCCGAACCCAAACCCAAACCCGAACCCGAACCCAAATCCAAATCCTGGTCAAGAACCCGATGAGAATGCATGGTTTTATGGATATAGTAGTCCACTCGGTTTTGGAGTTTATGATAGTACAGGAGAAGAAACATATGAAAATGGTTTTACCACTCAAGATAAACTGTCTTTTATAACTACAGAACCTCTTGCATTTAGCAATGGTGATCGAGTGACATTTTTCATATCACCTGAACATAGTAGTTTATTAGAAATTAGAACGATTTTATTCGAAGATAATCCTTCGCAATATGAAGCACCAGATTTAACAATTCCAATTGAAAAAGTCGATAAGGATTATTTGACATATACACTTGTCATTGCAGAAAAGGATAAGATCGAAAATGCAAGATCAGTAGAAGTACTGTTTAAAATTCTTGCTACATTAAGAGAGCCTAATCCTAATGAATGGGATGAAGAGGGGAATCCAGAATACCCTATTGATGGGTATGAGGAAGGAAAATCAACTGTAGGGGATGAAGAAGAAAATCCCAAATAATATTCCGATGTGACCTTCTTATTTAAAAAATCACCATTTTTTTCAAAGATAGTAGTAACCCATCTGATCCAAAATCTCAGGTGGGTTATTTTGTTTTGACGAAAGTAAATGAAGGCTATTACTAAAATTCTTTTATCACTTGGAAATAGAATCGATAAATTCAAATAATCTACAAAATTTTAAGAACAATTATTAAGTTATAATACCTAATGGCTATATAGTTCCGAACAAACTCTATCCTAATGACTAAGAAATGGGGGATAGCCGTGGTTAGTAATGAATTAGTGCATAAACGGAATTCAATATTGTTCTTCATCATTATTGTTTACTATGTTATTGATATAACAATTAATATTTTAGTAGAAGGATTCGCATGTATTATCCCTCCCGTATATCTATTTATTGTATTTGGAACGATTCTGACAGTTCTCATTTACAAAAAGGTAAATCCAAAGTTCACCATGTATGTAATTGTCAGCAGTATCTATATTTATTTTTACTTTTTACTAATGGATTCGCCTTATTTGGTGAATTATATTTTCATGTGGCTAGGTCTTCCTTTTTGTGCCATTTATCAAAATATGCGTGTGGTTGTGTTAGCAGGGATGGTATCAATCATGCTTACATATTACGCTTTCTTTTACCTTCACGATGATATTTTCCCAAATGTCGTCAATGGAGATTTTACTTTTCTCGTATTGTTTGGGATCTTGGTGACAAGCTTTCTATTAATATTTATATATAAAATCAGAAAGGCGAATCTCAAACTTCAAGAACTTGCGTATTTTGATCCGTTAACAGGGGCGGCAAACCGAATATTACTAAAGGAAAAGTTTAATTTTCTAAAAACGAAAAAGATTCATTCAATTGGACTTTTTTTTATTGATATGAACGGTTTTAAAAATGTTAATGATACATATGGTCATGAAATGGGCGATTTATTATTAGAGGAAATTGCCTCAAGATTAAAAAGTGAACTGAGAGACACAGATTTACTTTGCCGATTAGGCGGCGATGAGTTTGTAATATTACTCTCTAATCTCGACAATGAAAAGCTAGAAATCGTAAAAGACCGAATCCATCGCACATTGGAGAAGCCAATCTGTTTGAATCAACAAACCATTAATGTTTCGGCTAGTATAGGATCCTACTCCACAACCAATATTTCACAGGCAGTACTCGAATCTATGATTAAAGAAGCAGATAAAGCGATGTATAGAGCAAAAGGAAGAGATTTAAAATCCAATTGTGAGGTAGTTCCCTCATCCTAATAGTAGGACATTTTACTGTTTCTAGTATAAATTACTAAACTTTTAAAACTCACAGAGGTGGAAGATTCTACTTTTGTGAGTTTTCTTTTGGGGGGAATAAAAATATGAGAGATTCCGATTGATGAAATGCATAGGGATTCTTGCCAACTAATAGAGGATTAATCCGCATATACAAGAGGAGATATCCATCTGCGTAGGTGACTTTTACTCTATATAAACTTGCGATAAAAATCGAAAAAGAGTGTAAATAAATATATATCAAAACTAGTAAATTATAGCAATCTCCCTAAAATGGCAAAAGATAAATTGATAGATTCCCTCTATATACGATTAAAGAAATGATAGATATGCTAATAGTACAGATTATTTTAATAATTCTGAATAATAGAGTGGAGGGGTCTTATGAAAAAGAAAGTATTTGCATTATCGTTAACTGGACTTTTAGCACTGGGGGCTGTTACACCAGCATCACTAACTGCCTATGCTGTAGGCGAAGGACCGAACTATGGTGGCAATGAATCGATTCAAACTTCTATTCTCCATACTTACGATTCGATGGTTGACTATCTGAAAAAGCAAGATGCTAAGCAAGATGCGATGCAACTTGAGGTGATTGGTCAAACGGTAAAAGGTCGAGATATTTACCTAGCAAAATATATTACGGATCCAAGTAACCCAACCATCCTATTTTTAACACAACAACACGGGAATGAACAATTAACGACAGAAGGTGCATTAGAATTCATCAAACATCTTGGCACTGGTAAAACAAAGGGCGTTCTTGATAACGTCAATGTTTTAATTATCCCAATGTTAAATGCAGATGGCGCGATGGGTGATGTGAATTTCTCGCTTGATGATTATAAAGCTGATGGGGGACGTCATCTAACACGCTATAATGCAGTAGGTGTGGATTTAAATCGTGATCATGTTGATAAAATCCAACCTGAAACACGTGCCCTTCATGAAAATGTTTTCCAAAAGTATCATATTGATTACATGATTGACCTACATCATCAAGGTACTCAATCTAGACGTGATGGGGAATTAGTATCAGGGTCAATCCTTTATCCAACAAATAGTAACGTAAAACCTGAAGTATTAGAGAAATCGAAAAAACTAGGGGCAGTTGTATTTAATGCGGTTGATTCTACTGGATGGGGTCATCTTGGAAAATATAATGGCGGTGATGGTGAAAATATTGGCCGTAATGGTGCTGCAGTTCAATATGATATCTCTACATTACTTTTTGAAATGCGCGGAATGTCCGATCACGAAGGCGAATGGGCGATCATTGGTCAAAAGAGTAATGGTTACTTAATCAAACAAACGATCACAACACTTGATGCTGCAGTTCGAGCGATCGCGGATGGCTCAATTGAAACTGTGGATGCTAGCTTCTGGGATACGTTGGCAACGCAAAGATAATACGAACATTGAAGTTTTAGGGTAGATTTGGACAATCAAGTCAAGTCTACTTCAAGGATTGAGAATGGCCTGTATACAGGGATTTGGCCAAAATAAAAACACCATTTTTCACTAGATGAAAAGTGGTGTTTTTATGTGGAATTGAACAGCGGATACATTCCTGGGTATAGTCATAAGGGGGTTCATTAAATACGAAATTGACATTTCTATCTAGATAAACTAATATATTAAAAGACAAAATACCTGAAAACTTTCAGGAGAGGTTCATAGCTGATACCCTCTATAAAAAACTATGGATACATGACAAATATGCCATGTCCATAATTGGACATGGCTTTTTTTGATTTCATCCGTCACGTTTATAGAAAAAGTCAGAGCCTCTCCTTGAAAAGATTTGGTATTACTTTTCAAGGAGGTTTTTTTATGTCTGGCCGAAAGACTACAGAAGGTTTAAAAGATTTAACATTGTTAGGGAATCAGAATACGCAATATGCAACGGACTATGCACCTGAGGTATTAGAATCAGTGAATAATCTACATTCTAATCGTGATTATTTCGTGAAATTTAATTGTCCAGAGTTTACGAGTTTATGTCCAATAACGGGTCAACCAGATTTTGCAACGATGTATATTTCATACATTCCTGATCAAAAAATTGTTGAAAGTAAATCATTGAAGCTTTATTTATTTAGCTTCAGAAATCATGGAGATTTCCACGAGGATTGCGTGAATATTATTATGAATGATTTAATCAACCTTCTAGACCCACGATACATTGAGGTTTGGGGGAAATTCACGCCACGTGGTGGTATTTCGATTGATCCATGGTGCAATTATGGAAGACCCGGAACGAAATACGAAGAAATGGCAAACTATCGTTTAATGAATCATGACCTAAATCCTGAAAAGGTTGATAATCGCTAAGAGATCATGGCGATTAAGCAAGGAAAGCATGCGCGAAGTTTATAAGTTAGTTAAAGGAGATATATAATGAGAATTTTATTCTATTTATTAGCCATTGTTATTGCAAACGTGGTTACTGCTAGATTTGCACCGTTAGAGTTCGGCATGTTTATCGTTCCGATGGGGACATTATTTGTTGGAGCAACGTTCATTTTCCGAGATCTTGTGCAAAATAAATATGGTCGAGCAAAAACATATCTTTTTATTTTCATAGCGTTACTCTTATCCGGAGTCGTTTCATTTTCATTAGGTGATACGCTGATGATCGTTGCAGCATCTGCACTATCATTTGCCATCGCTGAAACAGCCGATACAGAAATTTACTCACGCTTGAAGCTACCAATGGCATGGCGAGTATTCTACAGCGGATTGGTTGGTGGTCTTCTTGATTCAGTGGTCTTTATCATCGTTGGGATGAGTCCGCTTGGAGCAGGATTCCTACCTTGGGAGGCTGTACCATACGCTATACTTGGTCAAGTAATAGTGAAAACAGTGATTCAAATGCTAGGTGCTTTGGTATTAAATCAAGGGCTGGCAATAAAGGAAAAACGTCTAAAACAAGCATAGAAATAAATCCAGTTCATGAATCTGCGTTTTATATAGAAAGAAATAGAGAATGCTTAATTAACCTCCCAAAGGTTCAATTAAGCATTTTTTATTCCTCAAACCACTGCCTCCAATTTTTTCCTTAATATGTCTCTTTCTGCTAGAAAACAAGTTGAAAAATGTACATATATTCCACATAAGTTACTTAATAACAATACGCAAACCTTTTGGTAGAATATGTTATTATATAAAATGCGGAAATTGAGGGCCCCCTTTGCCTATCTCTAAGTCCTTGCTAGTCAATTTCATACTTCTATTCATCTGTGATCATTTGTAAATTTTTACTATTGTCGAATAAGAAGTAGCCAAGATTTAAAAGAATAATGATGAATCTAGTAAACTTTGGGAAATAGTTAAACTACCATAAAAACTATATTTGTATAACAATGTGTGACATGAATGCGTCAAACTAGAAATTTAACTTATATAACTTTTGAGGTCTTCCTTTTGCTCGCGTAACTTTATTAAGTATTGATGAGGCGTAGTTACATTCCTCAAGACGATTTAATATTCTGGCAGCTGTACGTACTGCAACAGATAGTTGGATACTTAATTCTTCAGCTGTTAATGTATCTTTTTTAAGTCTGTTAATTAAACCATAAATTTTTTGTAAGTGGAGTAGTGATATATTCGTATTTTCAGCGATTTCCACCAGCTTATCATTTTCTAAATGTTCGACTGAAAAAGAAGTATTGCCATCTAAAGGCCCAAGTAACTGGTTTTCCTTTGTTAAAATATACGATTCAGTTAGCGAACCCGTACAATAAGTTGAAGCCTTCTCAGCTTGAATCCTTGCCTCCTGCAGTGTTTTGCCGATACCCCATCCAATCTTCACTTTAAAAGAGAGATTTCCCCTTAAATATTCAGCTAAAGAGCACATTTCTTGATTATTTGTAATCTTCAAAAATTCTCTATAATTTGTAATAAGCTCATAATGAATGGCGTTTCTAAATGTAATTAATGATGTACCCAGTTTACGATTGAAATCTAGTATTGATTTATAAAGGGCAATTTTTCGATATTCAATTTCAGTTGGATCATTTTGCGCCATAGAAAATTCAAGGTAACCAGCTACAACTTGATTATTCTTCAAATTAACTAATTCGATTTCCTTTATTACCTTAAAAATTGTATTCTTCATACTATCTAACGTAGGAGTGACAAGAATTGGTTGGATGTGCTCATCCTCGAAATATGTATATAAATTTGTCAATCGTGTAAAGGAAAAACGTATTTTTCGTTCATTCCATAAATTTTTATGAGCTTTGTATACAATGTCATAAGGATTTGGTTGGCCAAAAACTTCTATACTGTCGCTAAGAAGATAGGGGAAATCTTCGGGCATTATAATTTCTTTTAAGCTTAGATAATTATTCTCTTTATAAAGAAAATCAATCATACAATGTTTAAAGGAGAAATCCGGATATTTGTATTGGATTTCTGTAATTTTATAATAAAAGTCCCGTTCAGTTATATCAAAATAAGCGCATGGAACCTCTGTAAAATATTCACTTAGTTGCCTCTGAATATGTAAGTAAGGGATCTGTCCACTAAATATTACTCCGTTTGTCATATTTATATTTTCGACAAATAATTTTTCTAAATGACATAAATCGTCATATATGAGAAATTGCAGATGTATGTTATCGATATTGAGATTTTCGCATTTTTTTACCCAACGATATGATTTTTTAGTTGAAAAGATACAAATTTTATACATTTAAAACACTCCTAAACTACTATTGTGGTAATATTCAAAATATTTTAACCTCTATTTTAAGACATTGTAAAAAATGGTCCGAAAATAAACATAGGGGGGAAATGATAGATTATGCAAAAAAGTGCCGAACTTAAAAAACAAAAAAGTGGTGTATTCGACAGTTTCTTAAATACGATAGAAACCATTGGTAATAAATTACCACATCCGTTCATGCTTTTCCTTTATCTTACACTAATTCTTGTTGCCATTTCATTTGTTTTAGGTACAATGGGTGCTTCCGTTGTCCATCCTAGCACTGGTGAAACGGTAACAGTAAACAACTTGCTCTCAAAAGAGGGGATTCGCTATATTCTTTCAAATACGTTGACGAACTTTACAGGTTTTGCGCCGTTAGGGTTAGTGTTAACAATGATGTTAGGTATCGGGTTATCCGAGAGAGTAGGACTATTTTCTGCATTAATGACAAAAGCCATTACGAAAACACCAAGACAAATTGTCTCATTTATGGTCGTTTTCATCGGTATTTTAGGAAATATTGCTTCTGATGCAGCATTTGTTGTCATTCCACCTTTAGCTGCGTTAGTTTATCTATCTTTAGGTAGACACCCCCTTGCTGGTTTAGCTGCAGGTCTTGCGGGAGCTGGTATTGGTTTTACTGCAAATATTTTAGTAGCAGGTACAGATGCTTTACTATCTGGTATCACAACGGAAGTTGTCAAATCGATTGATGAGACGTTGGTCGTGTCCCCGTTAGATAACTGGTTCTTTATGAGTGCTTCCACATTCTTGCTAGCATTTTTGGGAGCAGTTGTGACTGATAAATTTGTAGAACCCCGTTTAGGAGTTTATAACGGAGAGAAGAAATCAGACGTACACGCATTAACAGCTTTAGAAAACCGTGCATTACGCAATACAGGTATTGCAGCAATTCTATTTATTGGTTTGATTTTAGTTTTAATGTTTATTCCAAATTCACCATTACTAAATGATGACGGAACGATTTTACCTTCACCATTCTTATCAGGTATAGTCCCGATTCTATTCGCGTTCTTTTTATTGGTAGGAATCACATATGGTGTGTCCGTTAAGAAAATTACGAAGGTAGACGATGTTCCAAATATTATGGCCGAATCAATCCGTGATTTATCAAGTTATATCGTTTTGATCTTCATCATTGGCCAATTTATTGGATACTTTAACTGGACGAATATTGCTACTTGGATGGCAATTAATCTAGCAGACTTATTAGAAGCGATTCATTTAACAAATATTTTTGCGATTGTATTATTCACTTTACTAGTAGCAGTTCTAAGTTTATTTATTATTAGTGGTTCTGCACTTTGGTCATTAGTTGCACCAATTTTTGTTCCGACATTTTATTTCTTAGGCTATCACCCTGCATTTATCCAATTAGCTTATCGTGTTGGGGAATCGTCAACGAACATGGTAACACCACTTAATCAGTATTTTGCGATTATTTTAGGGTTTATGTTGATCTACAACAAAAAAGCGGGTATTGGAACATTGATGTCACTCATGATTCCTTACACGATTGTATTTTTAATAGCGTGGATCCTATTGATGCTAGTGTTTGCCATGTTTAATATTCCGATTGGCCCAGGTATCCATTACTTTTATTAAATTAGGAGATGTCTTTTAATGAACTCTATTACTATAGATGGTAATTACTTAGAAGTTTTAACAAAGTGGAGAAGAGATTTTCATAAATTTCCAGAACCAGGTTGGTTAGAATTTCGTACTTCAGCTATTATAGCCGATAAACTTGAAGGCTGGGGATATAACGTTTATGTAGGAAAAGAGATTATAAAAGGAATTTCCCTTGGTGTTCCTAGTCAGTCACTAGCAGAAGTATTTTACAAAAAAGCATTAGAAAGCAATATCCAGACAAAATGGTTAGAAAAGATGGAAGCAGGGAAAACAGGGGTCATTGGGATTCTTGATACAGGGATTGAAGGACCTACCATTGCTTATCGAGTAGATATTGATGCATTACCAATCTTAGAATCGGCTGCTGAGCATCATGTGCCACAAAAACTTGGTTTCCGCTCACAATATGAAGGTTTTATGCATGCATGTGGTCATGATAGTCACGCTACAATTGGTTTAGGTTTAGCAGAGCAATTAATGAAAATAAAAGATCAGCTTTGTGGAAAAATCATTATCATTTTCCAACCGGCTGAAGAGGGGGTACGAGGCGGTAGTGCCATTGTTTCTTCACCTCTATTAGAAAAGATAGATTACTTATGTGCACTTCACATTGGAACGGGCATCCCAAAAGGAACATTTGTTGCGGGCGTTGATGGATTTTTAGCAACGACGAAATATAATGTCACTGTAAAAGGGGTTGCAGCCCATTCAGGTATTAACTCTGAAAAAGGGAAAAATGCGCTATTAGCAAGTGCCCAAGCTGCTCTTGCTTTACATAGTCTACCTCCACATAGTGAAGGGATGTTCCGTGTGAATGTAGGAACATTAGAGGCTGGTAGCGGACGAAATATTATCCCATCATTAGCGAAAATGCAATTTGAAATTCGTGCTGAAAATACTGAGATTAATGCTTTTTATGAAAAGAGAGTACAAGAGATCTTCGATGGTATTGCAGCAATGTATGACGTACAAGTTGATTTAGAAAAAGTAGGATATGCGATTAATGTCCCATCCGACCTTCAGTTAGCAAAAATTCTAAAAGAAACTGCTCAATCAGCAACATCTATCAATGAAGTAATAGAATACAGAGACTTCAAAGCAGGTTCTGAGGATGCAACATTTTTAATGAACCATGTTCAACAACAAGGTGGATTAGCATGCTACTCAATCATTGGTACAGATTTAGCTGCTGGCCATCACCATGAAGAGTTCGATATCAATGAAGATGATATGCTTTCAGCTCTAGAAATCTGGGTGAATGTACCTTTTAGTATTTATGAGGAGATGAAAGTAAATGGTTAGTACCCTAGATGAAGTAGAAAATACCTATAGTAAACATGAACAAGAGATGATCGATTTAGCGGATCGAATTTGGGATATTCCTGAAACAAGATTTAAAGAATTCGAATCTGTAAAGATTTTAACAACCTACTTCGAAAAAGTTGGTTTTGAAGTTGAGACAGGTATAGGCGGAATTAAAACAGCTTTCGTCGCTAAATACGGTAACGAAGGTCCGGTTATTGGGATTTTAGGAGAATATGATGCACTTCCTGGGCTAAGTCAAAAAGCAGGAAGTGATGTCCGAGAAGCACTAGTTGACGGTGGAAATGGTCATGGATGTGGTCATAATCTATTAGGAACAGCCGGAGTAGGTGCAGTTGTGCTTCTAAAAGAAAAGATTGATAAGGGTGAAATAAAAGGAAGAATTCACTACTATGGCTGTCCTGCTGAAGAGGGCGGTTCTGGTAAAACATTTATGGTGCGTGAGGGTGTTTTCAATGATGTAGATGTTGCATTATCATGGCATCCGAATTCCTTTACGAGCGTATTTAATTATTCTTCCCTAGCAAACTATCAAGTCTACTTTGAATTTGAAGGTATTGCATCGCATGCTGCGAATTCACCACATTTAGGAAGAAGTGCGCTAGACGCTGTTGAATTAATGAATGTTGGAGTCAATTATTTACGTGAGCATATTCCGACTTCTGCAAGAGTGCATTATGCAATCACAAATACAGGAGGAAAATCTCCGAATGTCGTGCAATCTCAAGCTGAAGTATTATATTTAATACGTGCAACGACAATTAAAGAAGTAGATGAAATTTATAAACGCATCGTAAACATTGCTGAGGGTGCGGCATTAATGACTGAAACAAAAGTAAAAGTGAAGTTTGACAAAGCATGTTCGAATTATATTCCAAATGATACGATTAACAAAATCGTTTACGATAAACTTCAGTTAGTAGGATTACCTACTTACACTGAGGAGGAAATGGAATACGCTAAGAAAATGAATAAAACCATTTCTCCTTCTGAATTTTCAAGTGCATTGAGTGAAATTAAATCAATGTATGAAGATAGTGAAGTGGAAGAGTTGGATAAAGATGAAATCACGTTTTATCCTGAAGTAGTACCTTATCAAAAATCCAACCATACAATGGCAGGATCTACAGATGTGGCAGATGTGAGTTGGGTCGTACCAACTTCACAATTTTTCACAACATGTTTTGTATTAGGTACACCGCTTCATACGTGGCAGCTTGTATCACAAGGGAAAACTGGACTTGCTCATAAAGGCATGATCTATGCAAGCAAAGTAATTGCTTTGACAGCTAATGAGCTTTTACAAAATCCTGAATTAATCGAACAAGCAAAAGCTGAATTACGTAAACAAACAAAAGGTCAATACGTAAATCCAATTCCAAAAGAAGTAGTACCAAATATGTATGGATAATTTTAATGGGATATAGTCGACAGATTCCTCGATACTAAATTGGATGATAAGTCCTCTAAAAATTGTTCCAACAACTAGATGGAACTCATTTAAAATTAATATACCAAACTAGGCAGCTCAATAAGAGCTGTCTTTTTCATTTTCTTTAGTTTTGCTTAGTATGCAGGAGGACGAGTAAGTGGTCATTAAAAACTGAATTGACATTTTTGACCCGATAAACTAATATATTAAAATATAAAATACCTGAAAACTTTCAGGAGAGGTTCATAGCTGATACCCTCTATAAAAAACTATGGATACATGACAAATATGCCATGTCCATAATTGGACATGGCTTTTTTTGATTTCATCCTGAAGTTTATAGAAAATGTCAGAGCCTCTCCTTGAAAAGATTTGGTATTACTTTTCAAGGAGGTTTTTTTTATGTCTGGCCGAAAGACTACTGAAGGATTAAAAGATTTAACATTGTTAGGGAATCAAAATACACAATATGCGACTGACTATGCACCCGAGGTATTAGAATCAGTCGATAATCTACATTCTAATCGTGATTATTTCGTGAAATTCAATTGCCCGGAGTTTACGAGTTTATGTCCTATAACGGGTCAACCAGATTTTGCAACGATGTATATTTCATATATTCCAGATCAAAAAATTGTTGAAAGTAAATCACTGAAACTCTATTTATTTAGCTTCAGAAATCACGGAGATTTCCACGAGGATTGCGTGAATATTATTATGAATGATTTAATCAAACTTCTAGACCCACGATATATTGAGGTTTGGGGAAAATTCACGCCACGTGGTGGAATTTCGATTGATCCATGGTGCAATTATGGAAGACCAGGAACGAAATACGAAGAAATGGCGAACTATCGTTTAATGAATCATGATCTGAATCCTGAAAAGATTGATAATCGCTAAAATGGAGTGGTTTTATTATGAGATGAATGGAAGCGAATCTTGTTGGTAATCAAGAATGAATTCGCGACCGTTATTAGTTAGTTAGTGATAGATAAAGGAGAAACATCATGAGAATATTATTCTATTTATTAGCCATTGTAATTGCAAACGTGATAACTGCAAGATTTGCACCGTTAGAGTTTGGCATGTTTATCGTTCCTATGGGGACGCTGTTTGTTGGAGCAACTTTCATTTTTCGAGATCTTGTGCAAAATAAATATGGTCGAGCAAAAACCTATCTTTTTATTTTCATAGCGTTACTCTTATCCGGAGTCGTTTCGTTTTCATTAGGAGATACGCTGATGATTGTTGCAGCATCTGCGCTATCATTTGCCATTGCTGAAACAGCCGATACAGAAATCTACTCACGCTTGAAGTTACCAATGGCATGGAGAGTGTTCTACAGCGGATTGGTTGGTGGCCTTCTTGATTCGGTGGTCTTTATCGTCGTTGGGTTGAGTCCACTTGGAGCAGGATTCTTACCTTGGGAAGCTGTACCATTCGCTATACTTGGCCAAGTAATAGTGAAAACGGTGATTCAAATGCTAGGTGCTTTGGTGTTGAATCAAGGGTTAGCAATAAAAGAGAAACGTTTGAAACAAGCATAGGAATGAACTGCGATCTTATCGGTTTCGGCGAAATGGTATCGAAATGATGAACTATCAGGTTGGTAATGGTATTAGAAGGTTGTATAAGTGGGTATCACCTTGTTGATTTTAAAAAATTCTTGTATAATAAAGGAAATAAAAACGTAACTTAAAAAAGACTACCTGATGTTCCCGCATCAAGTAGTCAACAATAATAGTTGGTCCCTACAAGAGGATTGGCTGCAAGATAGTAATAACCCATCCGTGCCTGCAAACTCAAGGATGGGTTATTTTTTATTTACTGACGTAAGTATTGATACAACTAATGCTGCTAATGCTACTGCAAACATTAATGCCTCATATACTGTCATGAGGGCCCACACGATGTGGTCATTCGGTTTTTGCCACAGGACGTGGCGTTCTTAACCCGCCATCACCCCCATCCTAAATAGAGGAGTGAGCCGACCACCCTTGAGTTACCAAACTATTACAATTAAATTATAGCACGTACGTTCGTTATAATAAATACTAACTAATATACTATAAGTAAGGATTAGCAATAAAAGTGAATATCACTAATGAAAATGGGAATCTCTTTCATTTCAACATGCATCAGTTTCGACATACATATGGAGTAAAACTGATAAATAATGGTGTAGATATTCTAACCGTTCAAGAGCTTTTAGCTCATGCTTCTCCAGAAATGACAATGCGATACGCGAAACTATTAGATGAAACCAAAAGAGAAGCTTTCGAATCCGCTGTGAAGCAAGGAGTATTCAGTTTCGATTTAAACGGTGAAGTGCATGAAATTAAGGTAGGAGAAGATATACCGACAGATATATTGGATGCTTTATGGCAAGACCACAAGCTAAATGCGATGGACAACCCATATGGAACGTGTCACGCTCGTCTGAACGGTAATTGTCCTTATATGGATGAACCTCCTTGTCTAACTTGTGGTGACAACAAAACACCATGTAAAGACTTAGCTGTAGGTTTTTCAGAATACGATATACAAAAATATGAGCTGCACATTAAAACAACCACAAAAGCAATTGAAATGGCAAAACAAAGAGGACGAGAAGATATAGTCGATAAGAATGAAAGGAACTTACAACGTTACCAGAGTATTTTAACTACACTTCAAAATGGAAGTATTAAATTCGGTAGACAAGAACGGATGAAAAGAAAGTTAGGTGCTAAAAAATGACTGAATATGACCGTTCTGCCCATTTAAAAGCCGTTCATGCCCAACGTAAGGCAAATACCTATCAAAAGGTAGATGAAGCTATTAAAAGGCTTATACGGGCTAACGAGAATATTAATTTTAATAGTGTTTCTAGTGAAGCTGGCGTGTCGAAAGCAACATTGTACAACAATAAGTATATTCGTGAAAGAATTGAAACATTAAGACTACAACAAGCACAAAAACCGTCACCTAGACAGGTGAAGCTAGAAATGAATGAGAGTAATAAAGATGCTCTTATTGAATCTTTAAAACGAAAAATCAAGAAATTAGAAATTGAAAATAAAGAACTTAAAGAACAAGTGAAAGTGGCATACGCAGAGGTGTATAAAAAGTTATAATGGGTTACTACATTCTCCCCTTCTTCAACTAACGGGGCAGTTTAGTTTAATAAGGATTATAGATGAACGTGGTGAAAATTCTTATAGGGGTGAATCATATGAATGAGATAGATGTTGCTATGACTATATATGTTGTTTTT
>DATMFE010000205.1:0-1659 GCA_035556295.1 Ureibacillus sp. | reverse complement strand
ATGCCGATGCGTGAGGCTATCCTTGAAGCAGGAGCAACGCGTCTACGCCCAATCTTAATGACAGCTATTGCAACAATTGGTGCATTAATTCCACTAGCAATTGGCTCTGGTGGCGGCGGTTTAATTTCAAAAGGATTAGGTATTACAGTAATCGGCGGTTTAGCAAGTTCTACGTTACTGACGTTAATTATCGTACCGATTGTATATGAAGTATTATCTAAACTATTTAAGAAGAACCGTAAAGAAATAGAAGAAAACTAATCGTAAAAGCTTGGTTTACAACATAAAGCGCGTGTCGGATGGTCATTCCGGTACGCGTTTTTGTAGTGCTTCTTTATTTATAAAGAAATGGGCTTGATTTTAACATTCCTTTTATTTACAAATATAGAGTTAACGCATATAATATTTATTAACCAATGGTCAATAAAAGGAGTAAAAGATGTCACCTAGAAAATCCGTTGAACAAGAATTAACAAGAGATATGATTATTAATACTGCAAGAACTTTATTTGCGCAATCTGGCTATCAGCACGTATCTATGAGAAAAATCGCGCAGGCATTAGGGTATTCTCATGGTGCGCTTTATTATCATTTTCAAAATAAAGCCGAACTATTTTATGCAATTGTCGCTAAGGATTTCTCTTTATTAAATCATTTATTAATGGAAATTATGAATGAACAGCTGACGAACACGGAGAAAGTGAAGAAAATCCTGTTGCGATTTATTCAATTTGGTTTAGATTATCCGAATCATTATGAACTGATGTTTTTAACAAGAAACCGTGATATTCAGCAGCATTTACAACTGGCTCCAGCGGAAAGCTATGAGCAATTTGCACAAGCTTTGTCAACATTATGTGACTCGCGAGTAACCGCTCAAGCAACTTGGTCTGTTTTTTTAGCGGTTCATGGCTTTGTCAGTGTTCATTGTCGTAACGAGCAAACATATGAGGAGGTGGAAGGGCTAGCAAAGACTCATGTCAGATTTATGCTAAAAGGTCTTGGTATAGAAGAAGAGGGGTAATTGCTGGAAAAATCGCCTAAGGGCGAATTTTTTCAGCAATTAATTAACCGATGGTTAATTAATAAAAGGGAGTGAATCACTTGAAAAAAGCACTTGTATTGGGCGCAACGGGAAGTATAGGAAGTGCACTGGTTTACGAATTGGTGAATAGAGGAGTCGAAGTGACTGCTTTTGCCCGAAGTGAGGATCAGTTAAATAAGCTATTTAGAAATCAGCCGGTGAAGGTAACAATCGGTGATGTATTTCAACAAGATGATGTAGAGAAGGCTGCAGAAGGTGTAGATGTTGTATTCCATGCTATTAATATCCCTTATCCAGAATGGCAGGAAAAGCAGCCGCTATTACTGACCAATATTTTAGAGGTAGTAAAGAAAACAGGAACGAAGCTTGTGATGATAGATAATATTTATGCATATGGAAGAAGTTATGGCGTTCCTATTACAGAGGAAGTAAAGAAAAAACCACATACGAAAAAAGGGAATATTCGTTTACAGTTAGAGCAGATGGCGAAGCAGTCACGTGTACCACTTTTGATTACGCATCTTCCAGATTTTTATGGACCGAACGCTGGAAGTACATTGCTCAATTATACATTTCAAGCAATGATTCAGAATAAAAAAGCAAGGTATATAGGC
>DATMFE010000204.1:0-2553 GCA_035556295.1 Ureibacillus sp. | reverse complement strand
TTTAACTACACAAGGAAATTATGTTGCTGCTAAAATTGATGCGGAAATGAATCAATATTTAAATGAAGTATTTTCACATATGAGCGAATTTGAACGTGAAATGGTTATTAAATCAGTCAAATTACTTAACGAAGCAATGTCAAAATCCACTGTTTGTTGTAAACCATTAATTTGAGCAAGAATCACTTGCTCTTTTAATAAAATAAATACTTGCAAATTGCAAGTATTTGAAGGGAGGGATTATTTCATAGTCGATAAACTTTCCGATTGAACTTACTATTCCACTTTACCAACTTTCAATCATACCTGTTTTAATTTTTTAGTTCTTTGAATAATAGGAGGGATTCATCATGTTTAACGAGTATGGAGTATATCAAATCATGAAATTACGTCAGGAGGAAGCGGAAATGAAAGCTCGAAATGCTTGGAAATTTGCAGATTTCCATAAGGAAACATTTCTTGAAAAAGTCATAAAGAAATGGAATGAAAGTCGAAATTCATCAAGAGTACAACCAAATTGCTGCAGTTGCGCTTGTTAAACCGTTGCTTATTAAATAAATCCCAATCATATTATTGATGATTAATTAAATTATTAGGAGGAAATTGAAATGAAATATACACATATTGGTCTTAATGTTACTAACCTAGAAAAATCCATCGAGTTCTACAGTAAAGTTTTTGGAGTTGAACCAGTTAAAGTAAAGCCTGATTATGCAAAGTTTCTTCTTGAACCACCAGGATTAAACTTTACCCTTAATCTTCGAGATAAAGTAAGTGGAAATCAAGTAGGACATTTTGGTATTCAGGTTGAAAGCACAGATGAGGTTAGTGCTCACAAGAATAGACTCGAAGCAAACGGTATTCGTACACAATACGAAGAAATAAACACCACATGTTGCTATGCTCTCCAAGATAAATTTTGGGTTCTTGACCCTGATGGAAACGAGTGGGAGTTTTTCTATACAAAAGCAGATGTTGAAGTTAACAGTGAAAATGCTTCTTCTTGTTGTACTCCTGAACCGACAGTTGAAAAAGTGGAGCAGTGTTGCTCAACGACTACTCAAAGCAAAAATACAACTAAATGCTGTTCTTGAAATACTTTAATGATCAAATGAAGGGTCTCATTTTAAGTAGAGACCCTTTTTATAGGGGGATAATTGTATGACCGTGAATCATGCAGGTGCATTAAAGAAAGAGTATTTTTTATCTTATTTAAACCTAATTAGACTTTCACGAAATTGTACGATTGAGCAAGCAAAAGAAATTGCCATGGAGCTATTTTTCCATTACAACATCGAGGAATACGGCTCCCAAACTTATCAACAATTCTTAGCTGCATTTTATGAACTAACAGATAAATTAAAAAAAGACCAGTAAAGGTCTTTTCTAACAGCATCTTCCCGTATTACCGATCATCGAAATTCCATAACCATTTCCACTACGATCAAGGATAAGGTCTTCGGTGTTGGGTTCAATAATTGGGTCAATTGCTACTTTTATATCATTTATAGTGACGATGATATCGTCTGCTTCTGGCTCATCCAGAGCCAGTCCAATCCTCGGCTGTCCTCAGCCAAAGCCATCAAAAAAGATACGAATGTTTTTAGCATTCTCTTCTTTGAACATTTTTTTAAATTCATCACGTGCTTCATCAGTGATTTTCATGTCCATTTCCTCCTGCTTGTTTTACCTATTTATTTTAATCCACTTCTTTATAATAAAGTAATAAAATTGCTTAAAAATTAAAGCCAGGAGAGTATAAAATCTCCTGGCTATCCAATCCTCTTACTCACCAGTTTCAGCAAAACGCTTAATGCGATCTCCGATTTCATCTCGAACACGTTGAAAGAATGCCCATTTTTCTTCTTCACTTCCTTCTGCCTTAGCAGGGTCATCAAATCCCCAGTGTTCTCGTTTTACATGTGGAGGAGTTACTGGGCAGTGTTCTGCTGCATGTCCGCATAGCGTAACAACCAAATCAGCATTGTTTAAAATTTCAGGGTCGATAACATCAGATGTCTGGTTTGAAATATCGATTCCCACTTCTTTCATTGCTTTTACGGCATTAGGGTTTAATCCGTGTGCTTCAAGCCCAGCACTTTTCACTTCCCACTCCTCACTTAGATCCTTTATAGCCCAACCTTCTGCCATTTGGCTACGGCATGAGTTACCAGTACATAAGAAATAGATTGTTTTTTTGTTTTCCATGTTGATTTCCACCTTTATTATTAGTTTTAGGCTGCATGTTCTTTAAAGTATTTTCTTTTGAACCATAAAGCCACGTTTACTAAAGCAATCATCACTGGCACTTCTACAAGTGGTCCAATGACTGCTGCAAAAGCTGCACCAGAATGGATACCAAATACACCAACAGCTACCGCAATTGCTAATTCAAAGTTATTACTTCCAGCAGTAAAAGCAAGGGTTGTGGTAACAGGATAATTTGCTCCTATCTTCCTTCCCATGAAAAAGGAAACAAAGAACATGATTACAAAGTAAATTAATAAAGGAATTGCAATACGAACTACGTCTAATGGCAAGCTCACAATAGCG
>DATMFE010000203.1:0-4456 GCA_035556295.1 Ureibacillus sp. | reverse complement strand
ATCCATTCAAGGAGATTTAATCGGTGATGATACGTTATTTCCAGGAGATACGTTACCACCAGGTGTAGATGATGAGGGAGAAACACATTATTGGGGTGCGCGAGTATCAGCCATTTCTATGTCGCCAAATGCCGATTATGATGCAAGTACAATCATTGTGACGGCTACTCCAAAAGAAATTGGTGAACAACCTGATTTTGGAATTATCCCATATTTAAGTGGCCATGAAATCACAAATGAAGCTATTACGGTTGCAGCTAATGAGGAAAATACATTAGAAATCATCCGAACACTTGGGACTAATCAAATCGTAATTTCTGGTAATATTCCACAAGGTGAAAGTGCGAAAGTTTGGGTATCGTTACAAAATCCAACGATTAATACATTACAATTTATCAAACATGTATGGGAGCAACAAGGATTAACTTTAAATACTTCAAGTAAGATTGTTCAAGGTGAAGCACCAGCAACCGCAACACTCATCTATTCACATCCATCACCAACAGTTGCAGAAATCTTCCCAGCATTCATGAAGTTTAGTAACAATAGTATTGCGGATATATTTGTAAAGATGATAGGTTCTGAGAAAGAAAATGTTGCAGATTATGAAACTGGTTTAAAATATGTCCGAGCCTATTTAGAACAGCTTCAAATCCCTGCGGAGAGCTGGCAGTTTATCGATGGATCAGGTTTATCCCACTCAGATCGATTAACATCTGAAGGACTCACAGAATTGCTTTACAAGCTTCAAAAAGAACCATATTTTCATACATTCTTTGATTCATTACCTGTTGCAGGGCAGCCGGAACGTTTGATTGGTGGGACACTTCGAGAGCGATTCACAGAACCTGAATATGAAAATAGAATTTTCGCGAAAACTGGTTATATATGGGAAGTATATTGCTTATCTGGTTATGTAGTAGGGGATAGTGGAGAACCTTACATCTTCTCCATTTTACTAGAGGGGTATGAGGAAGGCATTCCATATATAGATCGTGCTCTTGCAGAAATAGTGAAATATCTATAATACCTAATGAGTTGCTTAGGCAGCTCATTTTTTATTTATTTTATTAGAGATGAGAATTCTAACAAATTATATTATAATAAGTGCAATACATTCATAAATTCTATTCACAACTCAAGATCCAACATGGAAGCAAGAAGGTGAAAAAATGAACAATAGCAAAGATCGATACAAAAAAGAAGAAAAGTTTGATTTCTCTGTTGACCAACTTGCAAAAGCTATTTTTGTGATCAATAAACACGCTAAAGCAGCAACAGAACCAAAATTTTTATATTCTTTAAAGAAAAATGCGATAGAGAAATTGCTTTCAGAAGGGAAAGCGAAAAAACTTGGATTACATTTTTCAAAGAACCCCAAATTTTCAAGGCAAACTTCAACTGTATTAATTTCCTGTGGCGAATATCTTTTTCATCTTCCTCCATCAAAAGAAGACTTTCAATCCTTGCCTCATTTAGGTGAACTAGATGATCAACAGCGAAATCCAAAAGCGCAAATTTCTTTAAATCAAGCAAAAGCATTACTAATAGCCTATACAGGTATGAAAGCGCCTCAACCAACAAATCCTCATACTGACCGAGCTTCCAAACAATATATATCACCATTTGCCAAACGTTTTGGTGAACGGTAATAAAGAACTAACTTAGAATAAGAGTGTGAAATTCTAAGTTAGTTTTTTTATTGGGATAATATTGCAAATTAGGAAATGGTCTCTTATAATAATTAATTCGAATACAATTATGGTCATATTTAAAAGATTTCCCCTATTTTAACGAACTATCCAGATCTATATGAAGGTGAGGTTGTAAAATGTTAAATCGAGTAATAGAACAGTTTGGTATAAATATTGTATCTGTGTCAGAAGTTGAAGATTCCCATAGCTCTACAGTTTACAAATGCAGACTGTTGAGTGGAGATTCAGTCTATGTGAAAATTCCTTATACAAAATTAAAGTTTCAAAGGGAAATAGAATCATATGAAATTTTAAAAGGAAGAGTAGGGACTCCAGATTTATTGGATTATTGGACTGGAGATGAGGACTGTCCAGGTGCATTTTTATTGTCTGAGTTAAAAGGAACTCCATTAACAATATTAGTCACACCTACAGTATCTTACCAAGTCGGTGTTCTCCATGCGACAATGCATTCAATTCAACCACCTACAGACATAGTACTAACAGGTATACAAAATGAATTTTCAGGATGGTCATATTTCATAGAAAAGCAATTTTATTATTTTGCTGAGGATGTTGTGCAAGTTCTTGATGAAACGCTATATAACGAGGCGATTGATAAATTTGAATCAATGAAATCACAACTTCCTGAACCTGATGGGCCAAGCTTTGTACATATGGATTTTCGTCCTGCAAATATTATTGTCGATGGCGATAAAGTTTCCGGAGTAATTGATTTCGAAAGTGTTCGATTTGGTTCTACAGAAGTAGATTTCACAAAATTGTATCGAGATTTTTTAAGTTTCAACCCCAAGTTGTACGAAGCGTATCAAGAAGGCTATAAAAGTATTAGACCACTCATAGATTTAGAGATTATCTTACCATTTTACCGATTTACTGATGCTTTTAATAGTATTGGTTGGTGCAAACGTCGGGGGATCCAGAAGAATGCTGTATTTCTTGAAGAAAATTTAGTGAGGCTGAAGGATTTTTTAGCTAGCAGCGATATCTGATATTCATTGCATTAAAAAGATACAACTTTTTTACGAGTTCAATAATTTGCTATTATTGGTATGATTTCATGCAAGGAGGTTTTATTTATGATTAAAGGCTTGTATGAAGCACATTTACCAGTAAAAAATTTAGAACATTCCATTAATTTTTATAACAAACTAGGCTTAAAATTAGCTTGGCGTGATGAAGATACCGCATTCTTTTGGATTGAAGAAGGAAAAAGTTGGGTTGGGTTATGGGAAGGTGATGAGTACCAAACAAAGTACCATCCATCTTTAAGACATATTGCATTTCGTGTTACTTACGAAGATATGAAGCTATCTTTACAATGGCTTAAATCTATAGGAGTAGAAGCAGCTCCATTTGGCGGTCGAACATGTGTCGAACCATTTGTAAGACCAAACCAAGGAAATGCCTCAGTATATTTCGAAGACCCAGATAGCAATAGTTTGGAATTGATGTGTTTTGTTGATGTTCCAAATGAACTAAAAACAATCACAGATAAATTATCATTTGAAGAATGGGAGAAAAAAGTTGAGGAATATCACGCAACCAAATAGGAGGGGTTACTTTGTTTACATATAAACTAAACGATGAAACAGAGCTACGCATATTAGAAATGAGACATGCCGAAGAATTGTTTGTACTAACTGATCAGTCAAGAACTTACTTACGCGAATGGCTACCTTGGTTAGACTTCACAAAAACGGTAAACGATTCAAAGCAGTATATCGAAAGTACATTGAAGCAATTCGCTAGTAATAATGGATTCCAAGCAGGAATTTGGTACAAAGGAGAATTAGCTGGAGTCATCGGATTACATCAAATCAATTGGTCGAATAAATCAACTTCTATTGGCTATTGGTTAGGTGAAAACTTCCAAGGTAAAGGGTTAATGACAACTGCTTGTAAAGGTGTGATTGACTACTGCTTTAAAGAATTGAAATTAAACCGCATTGAAATACGAGTAGCAACGGAAAACCATAAAAGTGCAGCCATTCCTGAAAAACTTGGGTTTAAGAAAGAGGGCTGTGTCCAACAGGTTGAATGGTTATACGATAAATACGTTGACCACTATATATTTGGGTTAACAAAAGAGGACTATACTGCATAAGATATGAATGATTGGCATTTCTATAAGAGGGGAAATGCCTTTTTTACCAATGTTCGTACATATAAGTTAGCTTTTTAACGACAGGAAAGGTAACTCAAAAAGTAAGATAGAAAGTAGCGAGACCGTCTCAGTGCCCGAAGTGGATCAAAATTCGAGCAACCGGTAACAGAGAAGCTCACTCAGCGCCCGAAAAGAATCAAAATTCAAACAAACGGTGACAGAGAAGCCACCAAAAATTCTGAGTGGCTATAGGAGGAAGAAAAATGCATTTTCTTAAGTACTCTTTGGTCATCATCTTTTTTATATCCCTTCTTGGATGTACTGATATCGATATGCAAACTGATTCCAGTAGCCTTGTAACACACTCTACTAGTTCTGAACAAACTAAAGAATTCACTAAAGTCGATGCCATTGCAACCTTTCAGGAAAACAATGAATTTCATCATTACGAAATCACTGATCTCATTCTAGTAAAAGATGAGAATCTACCGAGTTTAAAAGCTGTAATCTCTTATTATGACAAAAAAGAGAATAATAGCAGCAATCTTGCTTTTATCTACGGTGTTGTCAGTCATGAAATCTGTTTTGCCGTAAATGAAGTAGAAGGTGTAAGAACGTTTGATATTGCTGAAGA
>DATMFE010000202.1:0-2117 GCA_035556295.1 Ureibacillus sp. | reverse complement strand
CTTTCATAAACTCAATCCCTTCTACGAGTAAAAAACTACCAACTTACCTACAAACTGAATTGTATCCCACCTTATGGTAGAGGGGCTCAGTCAGAAGGCCGAACATTTCCTCGTAAAAAAGACTGAAGTTCTCAAGGAGTGCAATGTTCAATAAAGGAGAAAATGCCTTTTTTATTGAAGTTATTGTTTTAATGGGGCTGATTAGTTAAAGAAGAAGAGGTGAATTGATTGGGTAAATCTATTTATGCTCTCATTATTCTTTGTGTAATGGTTTTTGTAGTGGGATGTAACGAAGATTCAATAATAGAGTGGCAGAATTCAAAAGAAGATGCCGTTAAAGCTGGATTAAAAGAAGAGGGAGCTGATAGCAAATCTATTTTATCCATTGAAGATTTCGAAGGTGAGACATTTATGGTGTACGAATATAGAGGTGGATTAGGTGTCGCAAACATAGTCAAAAGCGAAAAAGGTTTTGGTTGGAACCGAAGCCAACCGTATTATGATTTCGAAGTTTACGGGGGTGGACTACCATACTCGATAGCTGGCTATGAAATTGAAATGGAAACAGGATTAATTGTCTATGTATTAATTGGCAAAACTTTTGATTCCTCAATTAGAGAAATGCAAATATCAGGAGATGGATCGGTAAGGAAAGTAAAAGTAAATGAGAAAAGTGGATTCTTTTATGCGATTCATAAATTGCCCTTTAATAAGGTGGATGTATCAATAGTTAAGTAGAATAGTTTTTACGCAAAGGTTTTTACTAAAGGGTCATATAGCTCATTAAGCAGGAGAATATTGAGTATGAAATAGAAATTACACAATTAATAACTTATTAATTAAGGAGGAAAGGATGAGGATGAGTAAGAAAAGATTAAAAAAAACAAAGGGGAAAATTATACATGGTCAGACTGCAGAAGAAAGATTTAAAGAAATACATGGTTTGACTATTCAGGAATGGAATGCAAAGCGAGAAGAAGAAATAGAAGCTAAAATAGGAATGACAATAGATGAATGGTATGTAAATCAAGTAAAAACAACCACACCTCTTGAATTACTTAAAGAACCCAACGGTACAATTACTGACGAAGATATTAAGTTAGTGAAGGATTTGCAGCAACTGGGATTGAAAGATGAAGTGATAAACGTGTTACTACATTATGTTACAGCGGTTAGTAGAATTGGACTGGTACACCCATTGGTTAAAGAAATGGGTAAAAGTTGGAACGAAAACAATATATCAACTGTTGAAGAAGCTATTTTCTTTGTGAGGAAGGAACAGAAAAAGTACAAAGAATCATCACAGAACAATTGTTGATTCGGTTCATCATAATCGATCCATATTCTGGAACAAGTCTAGAGATACAAGTTAGTAATTTATATAAATGTATTCAGCGTAATAATTATTAATAAATTCCGATTTTGGAGGGCTAAATGGAAAAAACCACTTTATATGCGTATTTACGTTTTACAGGGTGTGAGAATACATTTGATTTTCCATTAGATTTATTGACCAAGAGATTAGGTGTACAACCGACGGAGACATGGCGTGTTGGGGATAAAGTGAATATTAACAATTCCCGTGTTCGCTCATTTACCTGCTGAAAATATGAATCTGAAACTCTAGAAACATTAGATGTAGACGATGTTTTACTTCCTATTCTTATTGTTTTTCAATCTAAAACAGATATTATTAATCAATTAAAGAATGAGTTGAATTTGCATGTACAGATTGAACTAGTCATTACTATGATTGATGGATACACACCTGGTTTAGTAATCTCACCAGAATTCAGTAGATTCGCTGCTGCAATTGATGCTTATATTGATATCGATATGTATGGATGGCCTTTTATGAACCTGAAGAATAACAAATGACCTTAGAAATATATATAAATTAAAATTCTTAGTGAAGTTACCATATAAATTAATAAGTGAGTTACCTTGATACTACTTAACTAACGAGGGCTTTTGTTGTGCGAAATGTTCCTAGTTAAATAGAGAATGATTACATTACTCTGATAAAAGCTAGGCAGTTCCTTTCGGAACTGAAGGATTATATCGAAGAATCAAATGAAGAAGTAACGCTCGGAAGGGTTCTCTCTAAATCGAATAGC
>DATMFE010000201.1:0-6035 GCA_035556295.1 Ureibacillus sp. | reverse complement strand
ATAACCATATATTTGACGTAATTCTTTTAAGATATCTAATGTAATTTGGCAATGTGCATAGTCTTCCATATCAATTCGTACAAAATTATTATACTTTTTTGCCGTTTCAAGGATTCGACGCATGTTTTCCAAACAGAAATTTGAATCAATATCTAAACCAAGCTGGGTCATTTTAACGGATAGATTACACTTTACACCTGATTCCCCCATAGCTTCTAATGTACGCACGTTATACTGTGTTGCTTCTACAGCTTCTTCTCTACTTGATACAAATTCTCCTAAATGATCGAGAGTGCAAACTAACCCCTTTTGATTTAATTGATTTACTTTTCTGATGGCGCTCTCAATTGTGTTCCCCGCCACAACTTGAGAAGCTCCACATTTAAGACCCCATTTTTTTGCAGCCTTATTTAGTACTCTATTTTGAGAAACATGAAGAAAAACATTTTTTGAAACCTCTGCTAACATGAAAATCCCCCCTAAATATATGTACCTTTCTTTAAAATCGGGACAGCCTCGAAAAGCTGTCCCCTTGTTTTTAAAGTGCTGTACTTGTTGTTTTTGCTTGCATGTGTAGAATTAAGTAATCCGGTCCTCCTGCTTTTGAATCAGTTCCAGACATGTTAAATCCACCAAACGGATGATAACCTACAATTGCACCTGTACAACCACGGTTGAAATAAAGATTACCTACATGAAATTCTTCTTTTGCTCTTTCAATATGAGCAGGTGTACTAGAAAGCAACGCACCTGTCAAAGCATAGTCAGTATTATTGGCAATCTCCATCATATGATCGAAATCGCGTGCTTTACAGAAAGCTACTACTGGACCAAAAATCTCTTCTTGCATTAGACGTGCTTTTTCATCGACATCTGCGAAGATTGTGGGCTGGATGAAGTAACCTTTAGAGTCATCTGCTTCTCCACCTGTCATCAAGCGACCCTCTTCCTTACCAATTTCAATATAAGACAATACTTTGTTATAAGAAGCCTCGTGACTAACAGGTCCCATATAAGTAGATACATCTTCTGGATTTCCTACTTTTAATGTTTTTGTTAATGCAACTGCTTTTTCAAGTACAATGTCATACACATCTTGATGAACCACAGCACGAGAACCAGCTGAACATTTTTGTCCTGAGAAGCCGAATGCAGAGTAAACGATAGAAGATGCTGCTAAATCTAAATCTGCATCTTTATCAACAACCACTGTATCTTTTCCACCCATTTCAGCAATAACACGTTTTAACCACTTTTGCCCTGGTTGTACTTTTGATGCTTTTTCATAAATACGGCAACCAACTTCACGAGAACCTGTGAATGAAACAAAACGTGTTTTAGGATGTTGAACTAAATAGTCGCCAATCTCAGGTGTAACGCCTGGAATAAAGTTTAGTACTCCTTTAGGAAGACCAGCTTCCTCCATTACTTCTACAAATTTCGCTGCTACGACAGGAGTTGCATCAGCAGGTTTTAATAAGATTGTGTTTCCTGTAACGATTGCTGCAGCTGCAGTTCCTGCCATAATAGCTAACGGAAAATTAAATGGAGAAATAATGATTCCTACACCAAGTGGGATATAATTAAATTTATTTTCTTCCCCTTCACGACTTTGTACAGGTACCCCGTCTTTTAACTTCAACATTTGGCGTGCATAAAACTCTAGAAAATCAATAGCTTCTGCTGTATCTGCATCAGCCTCATTCCAAGGCTTACCAGCTTCCTTAACTAAATAGCTTGAGAATTCATGTTTACGACGACGGATAATGTCAGCTGCACGGAATAAAATGTTTGCGCGTACTTCTGGATTTTCTTTTTTCCATGTATTGAATGTAGAAAGAGCTGTTTGCATAGCTTTTTCAGCTAATTCTTGATTCGTTTTAGACACTCGTCCAATAATCTCTACTTTATTTGCTGGGTTAATCGATACAATTTTTTCATCTGTTGTAATTAACTCTTCACCAATAACTAGAGGATAATCTTTTCCTAGTTCGGCTTGTACAGTTTCTAAAGCTTTACTAAATTCTTTTTTATTTTCTTCAAGTGTAAAGTCTGTAAAAGGCTCGTGTTTATATGCTTTGATTTCTGTAAGAGTTGTTGTCATTGTACTATTCTCTCCCTTAAAAGTTTTAATAGATTTCTGATTTTAAAATCGATGTGTTTTGTAGTACTGGCCAATACTATCTTCAAATTATCAATACTTATTAGATAATTAGTTCTAAAAGTTTTAAATAGTAAATTAATTTATAATTTTTAGAACATTTACTCTTTATAAGAATGTATTATAAACACCTTTGATGGGTTTTGTACATACTTTTTTTACGAAAGTGTTCAATTCTATATTTTTGAACACTTTTGTTCATAAGATAAAATGATTATATTACTTTTAAGGTTTTATGCAAATATATGGTTAGATAATCTGACATATTTTTTATATTTAATATTCAGGTATTCCAGCATGAGCTAATAGCTTTCCTAATTGACTATCCTTTTAAAAAACGTTGTCTAATTAAAACTTTATTTTGATAAAGCTCACCCTTGTATTCATTTGAAACTGTTACAAAACTATTTTTAAATATGATTACAAATAAGAAACTATGAATAAAATTATGTAATATCTTTACTGCTATAGCTCTTAATAAATTAGATTACAGCAGAAAAGTGAACTTGATACGTTGATGAAGCTTTAACAGAGGATACGAACAATTCCACTGAATCAAAAACTATTGACACTACATTTACTAGCGTCATTATGATAGATAAGTCTTTAACTTACAAATGTTATCCAATCATGTAAATATGAAGTTATTTATAGTTTTTAAATTCCCCTAAAGGTAAAAATCACTATAAGATCATCTTCTAGTCAAGTAATTTGGAATAAGGAATATAGAAAGATTCCTTCACCCTAAATACTCTTTTAGTAAAATAATTATCTTTGGAAATAAGAATGACAGCTATGTTTTAAACACCTTAGTTTTTAACGAGAATTAATCTTGGACTAACTATATTTATTTTTTATAGAAAAGATTTTAATTGGTTCCTAAAATCAAACTTATGGTAACTAAATTAGAAAAGAAAAAGCCTATATTTGTCGTAATCAATTCTAATTTCTCTCTTTGAACCATCTCTCAGAGTGCATACTCTAAACCAATCTTTCATGTAATCATATTTCCTTAAAAATGAAAAGAGCAACCATCATATACTGGCTGCTCTCTCCTAGCAAAAATGCACTCACACAAAAGTGTATGTGAACGTATTAGTGTTATACTATATCCGTAATAAAAAAGGAATAATTTCTATTTACCTTGATACATTATTAATCGCTCTTTTGCTAAATTAATTAATTCCTTTAACTCTCTAACGGACTGTTTGTTATTACAATCACTTAATAAATCTATTGTGTCTTGCAAAAATTGTTCTCTTCTTTTTACTCTTTTATATTCAGCTCTATATTCTTCTGCCATCCTTGCTATTCGAGTAGAACCCTCACGAGGAGTCGCAACTTTTTCAAAATTTGAGGTACGAGGCTTTGTTCCTTTTTCATCAAACGTAGCATTGTCTGGATTCCTATTCCTCAATCCTGATTGACCCAAAATACTCCTTGCCGCCCGTTCTCTTCCAGTGGCCATTATCATTTCCCCTCTCTGCAATTGAGATTTGAAATAAACCGTCCTGTATAGATTCAATAACAGTAAAATAAATCCTTCTTTAAATATTTAGGTGCATTTAAATAAAATCTTTGTTATTTTTTGAGTGGATAGGCAAGCTTACTGCAGTAGCTACATAGTATCTAAAGAATTGCGACTTCGTTACCTAATCAGTGGCTAATTCAGTAACGTTACCGCGTTAATACAAGCTTTATATGCGTAATTACGCACACTTCAAGTACCTTCTTTTTTATATAGCTATGTTTGGTTTTTAAGATCTGGAATTTAGAATCTCTGACTAACAAAAGAAAGCGTTGACATTTTCTTATTTCATAAACTATAATAAGCGAAAGAAACCGGTTCCAAGTTGACTTCTTACTTAACGAAATTGACTCCTATGAAAGGAAACATTTAACTACATGTATGTTGTTTTTTTAGTTTTTTTGGAACCGGTTCCTATTCGTTTGGGCTATATCTTTTATAGATAGCAAGAAATATAGTCGCGATCGAAGCAGGAATGTTAGTTTTTTTCCTATTACAATTTCATTATATTATCATCACCAAAGGGGTGTTATCATCAAGTGGAAAAGGGTTACAAAGACATAGCTAGCAAAGTAGTTGAGGCAATAGGTGGAAGAGAAAACATTTCATCATTTGCTCACTGTGCAACAAGATTGCGTATTATGGTACATGATCAAACAAAAGTAAATCAAGAAGCAGTCGAAAATATAGAGAAAGTAAAAGGTGCATTTTATAATTCAGGACAATACCAAATTATCTTTGGTACAGGAACTGTTAATAAAGTATATGAAGCAGTGAATGAGTTGGGTATTAAAGGCACGTCTACATCTGAAGTAAAAGCAGAAGCTAAGAAACAAGGAAACGCTTTTCAACGAGCTATCCGAACCTTTGGTGACGTTTTCGTTCCAATTATTCCAGTTCTTGTTGCAACCGGATTATTTATGGGTTTACGTGGGGTACTAACTCAAGAAGCAGTGTTAAATTGGTTGGGTTATACACCCAATGATATCCCTGAAAACTTTATAATGTTTACACAAGTTGTCACAGATACAGCTTTTGCATTCTTACCAGCATTAATTGCATGGTCAGCCTTTAAAGTATTTGGTGGAAGCCCTGTTCTAGGAATTGTCTTGGGATTAATGTTAGTAAATCCAGCACTTCCAAACGCATATGCAGTAGGTTCAGGAGATGCACATCCTATTCACTTCTTTGGATTTATTCCAGTTGTAGGGTATCAGGGTTCTGTTTTACCAGCTTTCTTTGTAGGTCTTTTAGGGGCAAAATTAGAGCGTTGGATTCGTAAAAAAGTGCCCGATTCAATTGATTTAATACTCACGCCATTTCTAACATTATTGATCATGATTACATTAGGTCTCTTCGCTATCGGACCAGTCTTTCATTCATTAGAAAACATAATTCTAACAGGCACAAAAGCAATTTTAGATTTACCATTTGGTTTAGCTGGTATAATTATTGGTGGCCTACAACAAGTTGTTGTAATTACTGGCGTTCATCATATATTTAATTTACTTGAAATTCAATTATTAGCTGATACAAAATTTAATCCATTCAATCCATTAATTACTAGCGCAATCGTAGCTCAAGGGGCTGCAACGCTAGCAGTTGGATTGAAATCTAAAAATAAAAAAGTAAAAGCATTAGCATTCCCATCAGCATTTTCAGCCTTTTTAGGAATTACAGAACCGGCTATATTTGGAGTGAACCTAAGGTTCTTTAAACCCTTTATAATGGGCCTTATAGGAGGAGCAGTAGGGGGATTCTTAGCCTCGATTTTTCATCTAAAAGCAACAGGAATGTCTGTTACAGCTATTCCAGGATTATTATTGTACTTGAATAATCAGATTTTTATCTATATTTTCGTTAATTTGATTGCCTTTGCTGTATCATTTATTCTGACATGGCTGTTTGGTTATAACGACAAGATGCTTAAGAATCGGTAATTATATATAAATTATAAATTGTAATTAATAAACTACAATGAATGACATTAGAAAAAGCCTTATATCTAGATCCAGTATAAGGCCTTTTTAGCAAAGCTTAATCATTGATGTTGTAAGAAAAGAGAAGATTAAAGCCCTTCTCTTTTTTATATAATTTTATTTACTTATTTTTAAAATCTGAAATATACAATCCTTCACGCTACCACTGCTGCTCATTATGTTCTACTTTAGACGGTATATGTTAACTTTCTCGCATGGTATATAATAACCTTCCCATCACGCAAATGACCTTCTACCTGAAAGGAGTAAAAGGTTTTTTGTTATCAATTATCATCAACATCAATGCTAATTGCTGAATTAACTACATTATTTAAAGTAGTTTTATTTTTACTGTCTAACTTATTGC
>DATMFE010000200.1:0-21242 GCA_035556295.1 Ureibacillus sp. | reverse complement strand
TTTCCCAGCGTATAAACTAACAATTTCTCTCGTTTTATTTTCGATTACGACTGCACTTGCTTGTAAATCATCCAACCATAGTAAAGAATCAATTTTCTTCTGATCTTCAGTTTGTTTTTCTGCATCTAATGCTGTGTGGATTAAAATACCAGAATCTAAAACTTCCTTATAACGATTTTTAATTTCATTTATAATGGCTGAACGTTCTTCATCAGTTTGGGCTTGTTGTAGCTTAACATCAAGACCCTCTTGGAAGGCAATGAGCCATTTTAACTCTTCTAACACATATGTACTATATGCGGGTTGTTGCTGGATTTTTGATTTGATTGTTAGTGTAATTTTTTCCGCTTTATATGTTTTAGCTTCATCCAATGAAATCATATTATTTTCGGCAAGTGTATCAATCAATCTTTCCTGTCTAGCTTTCGTATTGTCGAAATGCTTTAAAGGATCATATAAGGAAGGATTGTTTGGTATAGCCGCTATAAAAGCCATTTGTGCGATAGATAACTGTTCCAATGGTTTTTGAAAATAATAAGTAGCCGCGGAACCAATTCCATAGACACGATTACCAAAATACATCTCGTTTAAATACATTTCCAATATCGTTTCTTTGTCGTAAAGCTTTTCAAGGTTATAAGCATAATAGAGTTCCATTAACTTTCTTTCATACGTTTTCTCAGTTGTTAGATAACGTAGTCGAACGAGCTGTTGCGTGATGGTACTACCACCTTGTTCTATCGATTCACTTGAAGAGTTCACAACAAAGGCCCTTGCTATGGCACTTAAATCAAATCCAATATGGTGATAAAAATCAGTATCCTCACTTAAAATAAAAATTTGCTTAATGATATCCGGCACATCTTGCATTTGGATCGGCTCACGCCACTCAATGTATTCTTCATTAAACACATTTCCATTCCGATCAAGCATCTTTGCGGGTAAAGTACTACTCTTTACTTCTGGAAGTTGAATATCTTCGTTTAATTGGGTTTCATATGCTTTAAGATTTGAATATTCCTTAACTAAACTATTACCAAAAATGAATAGAAAGGGAATACAACATATGATAAAAACAAATCCTATTGTTTGTTTCATGAATGTTCCTCCAAGAAACTTACTCTATTCGAAAGAATACCATAATCGCAATGACTAGTGTGCTGTTTTTTAGAAGTATATATTTTTTATGTTTATGTAAAGCCAATCAATAACAAGTAGTACTCATCGGATGATAAAAACAACAAAAAAGACACATTTGATCGTCATGGATCAATTGTGTCATTTTTAGTTGATGGGAAGAAAAAACATCATTTGTGCAATTTGATTTAACTGTGTTGTTCTACGTTATGACTATGTTCCTCTAATATATCTTCCATATATTGTTTCGGAAGCTTTTGTACGAAATACACGATCGCAGCAGCTGCGAAGAATAAAAATCCAGTAGAGTAAAAGACAGCTGATATTGTCGCAAAGGCACTAATAAATCCACCAAATACAGGACCAATAATATTGCCTAAGAAACGGAAACTTTGATTATATCCCATTATTTCACCTTGTATTTCAATTGGTGCTTCACGACGGATAAGAGCAGTTGTTATCGGGATTAAACCACCAGCGAATATCCCGTATAAGAATCTTAACCCCATCAGTTGCCATAGAGACGTAACAAAAGCTTGCGGTATGATGGCGATAAAGCATGTAAAGAGTAGAACCCTTAATACTTTTTCATACCCAACATGATCTGCTAAACGGCCAAAATAACGAGAGAAGAGTAGATTCCCTACACCAGCTGCACTAAAGGTAATACCAGCTAAGAGTGCTACTTGATCAGATGTTGTTAAATGAGAAACATACAAAGAAAGCAGTGGCTGGATGCTGAAATTTCCTACTTGAATTAAAGCCGTAACAATCATGACATTGAACATTAACCGATGATGAAACATGGTCCATAAAATATTTTTTCTTGTGTACATTGTGTTTTTTGATTTTTTAATAATTTCAGGTTCGTGTACTGAAAAAATGATTAAAAGGGCAGCTACGCTAATCGCAATAGCGGTAAATATAAAGGTGTAATTAAATCCTACCTGATCAGCAAGCCATCCGCCTATAACTGGACCAAATAATGAACCACCAACACTTCCCATCTGGAGGGTTCCAAGTGTCTTTCCTGCAACGTTTTTCGGAGTATGTTTACTTATGAATGCCATAGATGTTGGAATAAACCCCGTTGTAATCCCCATAAACAAACGTAATACGAAAAACTGTTCCACATTATGTACATAGCCCATTAAGAAAATACTAAGTGCGATACCGAAACAGTTTATAATCATGATCGGTTTATATCCATACTTATCTGCCACACGCCCCCAAATAGGTGACATGATAAAAGCGGTTACAAATGTTGCCCCAAAGATTAGACCAGCCCATCGTTGCACATAACTTTCAGAAAAGTTCCCAAATGTTTCGATATATAAAGATAGAAAGGGCATAATCATTGTCGTTGAGCCAGCAACTATAAAGTTGGCAATAAGTATAATGACAAAATTATGTTTTTGGTTTTTCATAAACCATTCACTTCTTCCGTTAAACTGTAAGTATTTTAATTTTCTGTCTATTATACACTAAATATTCATTTTGAATATAGGTTTAAAAGTATAATTAGGGGAAAAAATCAATCTACTATGATAAACTTAAGCGATGTAATGAAATGATGATTTTGACAAATAAGGAGAGATTGACATGTTTCCACAATTATCAAAAGAAGTAAATCCAGGTGAAGTAGTAGTTGAAATGAATACAACTTTAGGTTCAATTAAAATTAAGTTATTTCCAGAACGCGCACCAAAAACAGTTGAAAACTTTTTAGGTCATGCAAAGTCTGGTTATTATAACGGCATTATTTTCCACCGTGTAATTACTGATTTTATGATTCAAGGTGGAGACCCAACTGGTACAGGTATGGGTGGAGAATCAATTTGGGGTAGTTCTTTTGAGGATGAATTCCATCCTGAATTATTTAATCTGCGCGGAGCATTATCAATGGCTAATGCGGGTCCAAATACAAATGGTTCTCAGTTCTTCATTGTTCAAATGCAACACGTTCCAAGCAATATGGTTGCACAAATGGAACAAGCTGGCTATCCAAAAGAAATTATTGAAGAATATGCACGTGTAGGTGGAACTCCATGGTTAGATTTCAAACACACTGTATTTGGTCATGTAGTTGAAGGTATGGACATAGTTGACAAAATTGCGAACGTTGAGAAAGATATGCGCGATAAACCACTAGAAGATGTTAAAATAGAATCAATCACAGTGATTGATTAATTTTTAGAAGGATGCGATTTACATGAACTTTATCGCTTTATATACTGGATTTTTATACTTTCCAGAAGATAAAACAGCATATATTCCAGCAGTAATTGAATTTGCGATGTTACTTCTTCTATGTATTTTAGCGTTTATGTGGATTAGACGTATTTCAAGAAAACAAGCTATCAAAGCAAAAGAACTTGAAGAGCGTATTCTACGCGATAGACAGCAAAATCTAGAAGATCGAACTCAAGAGTAAAAAAAGGGGTGTTTATTAGTCAAAACGACAATAAACACCTCTTTTCATTTCATAGAAAGTTTTCTCATTCTGTATAGGAAGAACACCAAATAGGCAATGGGAAAAATTGTAGCGGCTGTAATAATCCCATTCCAATTCCACATTTCCCATACAGGACCGATTAATGAACTTCCAGAAGCTACCCCAATATAATAAGAAACTAAATATAAACTAGAGGCACTTCCTTTTAAATGTTGCGCGGTTCTACTAACTGATGTAGCAGTAAGAGAATGGGCTGTAAAGAATCCAAAACAAAGTATACACATTCCAATTAAAACTACTATCAATGATGGTGTAAGGGTAAGAGCAACTCCAAAAACGAGTACTAAAATTGCAACCGTACGAACTGTCTCTATTGTAAAACGATTGGAAAGCCAACTAGCAATTGGAGCACCTAATATGCCAAACCCATAAACAAAATAAATAAGTGATATTTGGTCTAGTGAAAGTCCGAATTGTGGTGAGGATAAATGAAATGGTAAATATGTCCAAACCCCAGTATAGGCAATTTGCAATATGATACCAAGACCAAACATTAATAAAAGAGAAGGGTTTGTTAAGTGATAACTAAAGCCTTTTATATCCTGTTTGAATGTTCGATCCCCTGGTTTGAAATTCTGTGATTTTGGTAATGCGAATAACACAAACAAAAATACAAATAACCCAAAACCAGTTAATACATAAAATGCAAATTGCCAATTAATCTCAGAGAAATAACCTGCTACAACTCTACCAATCATCCCTCCAAGTGGATTACTAGAAATATAAATCGCAGTTGCAATACCACTTGATTTTATATCAATTTCTTCGCCAATATAGGCAAGGGCGGCAGCTGGAACACCAGCTAGTGTAAACCCTTGAATCGCTCTTAATATAGCTAATACGATAAAAGAATCCGTAAAAGGAATAAAAATCATGGGAATGATAGAAAACAAAATGGACAGTTTTATAAATAAAACTCGTCCATTTCGATCAGATAAAAAACCAAATATAATCAACCCGACAATTAAAAAAATTGTAGGTAATGACATGGTAATACTAGCAGATGATACAGATATTCCGAATTCATCGGTTAGTACGGGTAGGAGAGGCTGAAACGAGTAAAATGCAGCAAAAATGAACATCGATGCAAGTGACAAGCTCAGCACAATAACCCAAAACGGTCGATCTTTAATTGAATACCCCTTTGTGTTCAACGTAAGATTCACCTACTTTATGGTCCAACAACTGCTGGATTTGAAAGCGATGGTAACCATAGAGATAGTTGAGGGAATAAGACTACAATTACTAAGTAAAGAATCATTAATACAATAAATGGAATTACACCTTTTACTGCTTCTCCCAGTTTTTCCTTTGCGATACCGCTCACTACGAATAAATTTAGACCAACTGGAGGTGTGATCATACCTAGCTCCATGTTTATTGTCATAATAATAGCGAAGTGATATAAGTTAATACCAAAGTGATTTAAGATTGGTAATAAAATTGGTAAAGTAATTAAGATAATTGAAACAGCTTCTAAGAACATACCTAAAATGAAGAATAGTATGTTAACTGTTAGCATGAAGATCCATACGTTCATTTCACTTTCAGCAATCCATGCACCAACGGCTTGTGGAACCTGTTCGTTTGTTAAATATAAACCGAATAAAGACGCCGCACCGATGATTAAGAAAATCATTGCTGTTACGTTAACAGATTCAACAATTATATGACGTAAATCTTTTAGTGTCATTTCACGGTAAACAAATGCTGATACAAGTAGACCATAAACAACAGCAATAACTGCTGATTCAGTTGGTGTTACAGCACCAGAATAAATAGACCCTAAAATTAGAATAGGTAAAAATGCACCCCAAATGGCTTTTAATGATTTACGACCACGTTCTCCCCAAGTCGATTTTGGATCACCTTTGAAGCCATTACGTTTTGCATAAACTATTGCAGAAACAATTAAAACTGCAGTTAAACCTAAACCAGGAAGAACCCCAGCCATAAATAATGAACCAATTGATTCTTCAGATGTAATACCATAAATTATTAGCGGTACAGACGGTGGAATTAAAATACCTAATGTACCACCAGCTGCTACTAGACCGAGTGCATAGCGTTTATTATAACCACCAGCGATTAATGCAGGAATCATAATAGAACCGATTGCAGCTGCAGTTGCAGGAGATGATCCTGAAATCGCTGCGAAGATTGCACAGGCTAAAATTGTAACAACAGCAAGTCCTCCAGGAAGGTGACCTACCCAAGATCGTAATGCTTCGATTAAATATTTAGAAATACCACCACGTGCCATAATGATACCAGCCAATACAAACCCTGGAATTGCCATCATAGGGAATGAATCTAGAGCAGTAAACATTCTTTGTGGCATCATATTCATATTGAAGTCAGACATGAACAATACAAAAATTGTAGAAAGTCCTAATCCAATAGCTACAGGTACACGTAAAAATAATAAAACAAAGAAACTAATTAAGAGGATTAGCATATTCTTCACCCTTTCTACGCAGTATGTTCACTAATCTTTCGATAAAGCGAAGTAAGAATAAGATACCTGATACAGGTAGAATTAAGTAAACAATCCACATAGGGATCCCAACATCTAGTGATACCATTCCTGATGAAAATCGATTTTCTACTAGAACGTATCCGTAATATGTATAAATAAGGCAAAATGCGATACTTAATCCAGTAGCAACTAAATTCATAATAAATTTTCCTGTGTTATTTAATTTATCGTATAAAATATCAACTTGAATGTGTTGATTGTGTTTTAATGCTAGCCCGAATCCTAAGAATGTGCCCCAAATAATTGTATAACGTGCTACTTCTTCAACCCATGCTTGTGGGTCATTCATGACATATCGCATAAACACTCCATAGAAAATTAGCAAGATTCCAGCACAAAAGAAAACACCAGCTAATATTTCTTCAAGGAATGTCCAAGCTTTCATTAATAGTTTCATAGTTTTCACTCCTTTAAGGGTAAATTGAATAAGAAGGGAGTGCCACTAATTAAGTAGCACTCAAATAACTCATTATTTTTTCAATGCTTCAATTCCATCAAGTAATTCTGGTGTGATTACTTCAGAGAACTCTTCGTATACTGGTTGCATAGCTTCTTTTAATACATCACGTTCTTCAGGAGTCATTTCATAAACTTCAACTGTACCTAAAGATTTAATTTTCTCTAATGATTTAGCGTTTTCATCTGCAGCTAATCCTTGAGCATAAGTAGTTGCTTCAGCAAGAGCTTCATCTACTTGTGTTCTTAAATCTTCTGGAATTGCTTCCCAGAATGATTTGTTTACGAAAATTGCATAATCAAGACGACCGTGGTTAGAAACAGTGTAGTATTTTTGAACTTCATAGAACTTCATAGTATCAAAGTTGTTATGAGGATTTTCAGTACCATCTACAGTACCTTGTTGTAATGCAGCATAAGTTTCACCGAATGCGATTGTTGCAGAACCTGCATCTAATGCTTTAAATTGTGCTTCTAACACTTTACCAGCTTGCGCACGGAATTTTTGACCAGCGAAATCTTCTGGTTTCACTAATTGATTTTTGTTAGAAGAGAAGTTTTTAAATCCGTTTGGCCAGAATGCTTTACCCATAATATCGTTTGAAGCTAAAGCATCAGAAGTAAATAATGTTTGAGCTACTTCTGAATCAAAGAATGCTTGAACATGCTCATCATCTTGGAATAAGAAAGGCATGTCAACATATTGCCAACGTGGGTCAAGTTTTACCATTTTTGTTACTGAAGGAGCGATCATATGTACGTTCCCAGACATTAAAGCATCTAATTCATCAGCATCACCGTATAATTGAGAAGAAGGGTAAACTTCAACTTTTACACGACCTTCAGTTTTTTCATTTACTAATTCAGCAAAGTAATCTGCTGCTTTACCTTTTACACTATCAATTGCTGTAACGTGTGAAAATTTAATAACAAGTGGTTTTTCTTTTGTGTACTCATCGCTAGATTTAGCGCCGCTACCTCCACCACATGCAGCCAATACAAGTGCAATTGCACTGATGATTGTTAGCAATAGCCATTTTTTCATTTCTTTTGTCCCCCTTAAAGAATGTATAAATTTATTGTTAAAAGAGAAAAAATCTCTTTATAACCAAGAATTATGTGTTGGATTTAAATTTTGGAAGAGCTTTGATAAATTGATTACCATAGTTTTTGGAATAGTAATCGTATACTGGTTCAAATTTTTCTTCCCAAACCTTGATATCCTCATCACTTAGATAGTGAAGCTCGATACATTGACAGTTTTCTATCTTTTGTAGCGTCTCGTTGTTTAGCTTTTCAGTTAACTCCCATTCCCACTGTTGAACTTCGATTAATGTTTCAGTAAGAAGTTGCTTAACATCTTCATCTAAACTATTCCAAAACTCTAAGTTAAATAGAATGTAATAGCCTAAGTAACCATGATTACTAATAGTTAAGTAGTCTTGTAATGTATAGAAATTTTTACTCGTAATATTTGTTAGCGTATTTTCTTGACCATCAAAAGATCCTTTTTGAAGTTCATGATAGACTGCATTGAAGTCATACTCTTTAGGAATAGCACCTAAAGTTGAAAACTGCTCTGCTAAAATATCACTGGGCATAATCCTCATTGATAAGTTAGCTAAATCATTGTAATGATGAATAGGGCGTACCCGATTACTTAGCTGCTTGAAACCACTATCCCAAAGCCCAAGTGCGTATAAATTGTGTTCCTTTAATTTTTCAGTTAGTTGGTGACCAGCTTCACTTTCTGCAAACTCATGAACTTCATCTAATGAGTGGAATGCATATGGGAGGTCAAATACTGAAATTTCAGGTACAAAATCTGTAAGCTTTGAAATTGCTGGTGCAATTAGTTGAATGTCGCCTCGAGAAAGCGCATTCATTTCTTCGCCGTCTTTATATAATGTTCCATTTGAAAATACTTGGACTTCGATATAACCATTACTACGTTCTTTCACTAGTTCAGCAAATTTACGTGCAGCCATACCTTTTGGCGTGTCCTCACCAACAACGTGGGAAAATCGTATAACAAGTCGTTCGTTTTCACTTAGTTGTTCATAATCATATGGATAACTATTTGACTGACTCGCTACGAGTACAATAAATGGAATTGTAAAAAGGAAACAGAGAATGAAAATTCCGAATCTTCTTTTCACTCAAATCCTCCTTACAAACTGATGTAATTAACTCAATCATATTAAAAATACCAAAATGAACAATATTATGAACTTAATGAACATTTTGTTCTTTGTGGTATATAACAATTATTATTAAAAAACTACTGTTATAAAACAAAAAGAAAAGCTTATAAACCTTGAGTTTATAAGCTTTTCACATTTATTTAGTTGAATAATATTTTGTGGGACGTCCAACTGTACCATATTTTAAATCAATATGTACTTTTCCTTTTGCAGCTAAAAAGTCTAAATATTTCCGAACAGTAACCCGAGCCATACCGACATTTTGTGCTAATTGTTCTGAAGTAATCGGTGCATTATTTTCGATAAGGCCATCGATAATTTGCTTCATCGTTAAATCATTTAAACCTTTAGGAAGTGTTGATTCATCATCAAGTTTATGGCCAAACCAAGCATCAACATCCTCTTGTTTAACATTAGTGGAGTTTTTCAACTTTTTCACTGTATTCGAATAGTTTTGTAATGCGGTTTGGAATCTTTCGAATCTAAAGGGTTTGATTAAATAATCAAATGCCCCCATACGTATAACATCTTGAACTGTTTTAGTATCTCTTGCTGCAGTAATCATGATGACATCGCATGGAATCTGTTCTTTTCTAATTTTTTGTAATAATTCAATGCCTGGTTTATCTGGCAAATACATATCTAATAGTACTAAATTTGGTCTACTCGAAATGATTCTGTTATAGGCCTCCTCACAAGTTTGTGCTTCACCTATTAATGTAAATCCTGTCATTCTACTTAAAAAGCTCTTATTCACTTCTAATACCATTGGATCATCTTCTACTATAAAAATAGATATGTTTGTCATTTCATCACCCCAGCTGTAACAGTTATGGTTGTACCAATATTGATTTCAGATGTAACTTGAATTGTTCCTTTATTTGAATCAACGATTTGTTTTACTAATGCTAAACCAATTCCATGGCCATCTTGTTGTTTTGTTGTAAATCCATATTCAAATATTTTCTCTGGTTTGCCTTTAATTCCTGTTCCACTATCTTGTACTTCTAGATAAAGGAATTGTTGATCTCCTTGGATTAATATATTTACATCACGTGTTTCCCTATTTAAACATGCTTCCATAGCATTATCAATTAAGTTTCCGACAATCGTAACTAAATCTCCACTAGAGAAACCTGTCATAAAATCAATAAAGTATGAATCATCATCAACTGTCAAATGAACCCCGAGTTCTTTTGCACGAGAATGTTTCCCTAAAAGTAATCCCTGCAATGAATAATCGAGAATTTTATCACGTAATTTTTGAATAACATCTTCCTCATCTGTTATCTCATCGACAATTAAGCTTAGAGCATCTTCATTGCGTTCAAGTTGTATAAGACCTGCGATACTATGTAATCGATTTAAGTATTCATGATGTTGCGCTCTTAACGAATCAACTAGTGTTTTAATTCCTGTTAATTCTTCAGCTAATGTATGTGCTTCTTTACGATCAGTTATCATGATCAGAAAGCCTGCATTTTTATCATGAATTAAAATTGGAAATGTACGCACTAAATACATTTGGTCAAAGAGTAATAATGGTCTGTAGTTTTCTATAAGGTCTATATTTTCTGCTAACCATGTATTTGGAAATAAATCTTGTAAAGTACCATTCTTTCCAAAAAAGTGTGTATATTGTCTTGCAATTCGATTAATAAATGTTATTTTCCCATTAGCGTCCGTTGCTAAAATCCCTACATCCATAGCCTGCATGATAGCAGACCGTTCTTGTACAATTCGAGCAATTTGATATGGTTCTAAATTTAAGGTTTGTTTTTTAATGTGATTTGCAAGAATTATTGCTCCAATTAGTCCAACAAATAATCCCCATAGTAACGATAATAATATATCGGCTTGATAATACGTCCACAAATTAAACCATGTAGGAGAAAGGATTCCGACGTTAATGACACCGACTTGTTTAGTTGCTTCACTATTCATAATCGGAACAAATGCACGAATGGAATGACCTTGTACACCAACAGCTTTAGAAATGTACTCGTGCTGAGACATGGCCTCATGATTTTCCTCTTCTTCTAAAACGGTTCCTATTTTACTTTCAGAAGGGTGTGAATATCGAACGCCTTTCATATCAAAAACAACAATATAATCTACATCTGTTGCAAGTCGTATACGCTCTGCAATAGGTTGAATTACTACAAAACCTTCTTCTGTTCCAACCGTATCTTGAATATCAGTCATTTGTGCAACCGTTCTTGCGATTGCAATGGCTCTTGCACCAAATTCTTTTTCAAACGCTCCTGAAATATTATGAATCATCATTGCGCCACTTGTAATAATGGAAAATAGCACAATGACGAATGTAAATACAAACATTTTAAACTTTAATGATTTCTTTGCCATAATGTGTTGTTGCATGTATTACAACAATGACACACCCCATTTAAAGTTAGATTGAATATTTCTATTATTATCTAAATAGATAATAGTTATCATAATTATAAATAATAAGAATTCGCATTGAAAGAAAATAATAAAAAAGAAGGGATCAGGCTAGTCATTTTGTAAAGTACTTTCTGCAACTAAGATGGAAACATTTTGATATGACCGAAGCAGGTGAAAAAATATTATTGTAAATTATAATAAGAAGAAAGGCTGTATAGAAAGTTTCCCACTTTACTATACAGCCTCCAAATACAATTATTCAGATAATGCTTTTTTAAATCTTTCGACTCCATCTTTTACAGTTTCAAAAGGACATGCTACGTTAATACGTAAAAATCCTCTTCCAGCTTCTTCGTACTTTGTACCAGGTTCAATGGCAAGTCGACCTTTTACCAGCAATTTTTGCATCATTTCTTCTTCAGATAAACCAGTTTGACGATAATCGATCCACATTAAGTAAGTGGCATTCGGTTTTGTAACTGTAATTCCTTCGATTTGATTAAGTTCTTCCACTACATAGTCCATATTTTTAGAAATATATTGAATCATTGCATCTAACCATTCTTCGCCTTTTTCGTAGGCTGCTTGAATACCAGCTGACGCTAAAAGGTTTAAATCACCTAGGCCATGAGCTTGTAAGTTTTGATTTAATTTCAAACGTAAACGATCATTAGGTGCAACGATCATTGCAGCATGTATACCTGCAATATTAAAAGTCTTAGTAGGGGCAATACATGTAACTATCTTTGCTTTATCTGCATCTTTTACAATTAACGTAGGAATATGTTTATAGCCATCAAAGACAATATCCGCATGAATTTCATCTGAAATTAATAGTACATCGTATTGAATACATAATTGAACAAGTTTTTCTAAATCACTTTCTGACCAAACAACGCCACCTGGGTTATGCGGGTTACAAAGGATATAGGCTTTAATTCCAATTTTAAATGCTTCTTCTAATGCTACAAAATCATATTCGTATTCGTTATCTTTCGAAACCAAATCGCAAGCTATGACTTCTCTTTTTTGTGCTTTTGGAATATTAAAGAAAGCTGGATATACAGGTGTTGAAATACAAATTTTATCGCCAGGATCCGTGAATGTTTCTATTATAGTAGCAATTGCTGGTACAACTCCGTGATGGAATAAAATTGCATTTGGATCAATATGCCAGTTATGGCGGTTTTTAAACCAACTTTGAATTGCTAGTTTACAAGATTCGCTCACATAGGAATATCCAAAAATTGGGTGATCTAATCTTTCTTTAATTGCATCGGTAATAACTTGAGGTATTGCAAAATCCATATCTGCAACCCACATTGGTAAAATATCATCAGCATCTGTGACATTGTATTTCGCTTTAATGCGATCTTTAAACTGATCCCATTTTAAAGAGTTTGTATTCTTTCGATTATGCAATACATCAAAATTCATAGACAACTCTATCACTCATTTCATTTATTATTTCTATTAACTATGATACCATATCAACTAAGTATAAAAGTGTAATAGGGTGAAAAAATGGACAATATTTTGATGAATCAAAAAGCTCTGAAAACTTTACAAGAATGGGATCCTTTCAACATAGGTGAGGATAACTATGATACTGAATCTGCTGATGTCGTTGCAGCATTACAAAGTATTGATGACCCTACAAAACTCGCAAAAGTAATACAAACTGTTTATGAACACTCGTTTGAACAATGGATTCCGTTTGAACAGTGTGTTTCAATATCTTATAAGTTAATTGCAGTTAAATTTGAGGCGAAATGTATTTTATAACGCATCTTACCAATGGGGTATCTAGTCAGTTGATAATCACTAATTAGATACTCTTTTTTCGTAATTGATAATATACTCCATCTATTGCGTGAAATGTTCGAATATTTCCTCAAATGTGATGATTTTTTGTTCATAAACACTACTCTATGTTATAATTTAACATGACATTTACGTATGAATTAGAAAGTAGGAAATTGGTTATGGCAAAAAAATACGAAGTGGGTGAAGTAGTAGCGGGAAAGGTAACTGGAATACAACCATATGGAGCTTTCATTGCGTTGGATGAGGAAACACAAGGGCTAGTGCATATATCAGAGATCACATACGGTTTTGTGAAGGATATTGAAGATTATTTAAAAATCGGAGACGTAATTCAAGTAAAGATTCTAGAAATTGATGAAACTTCAGAAAAAATAAGTTTATCAACCCGTGCACTACAAGAAGCGCCTGTACAAAAAAAGAAAGATGTTCAACCAAGAAAATCATTGCAAGATAAAGTAAATGAAAACGATGCAAATGGATTTAAATCATTGCGAGACAAGTTACAAGACTGGATCGAACAATCAGGGCATTAAACAGAAGAAAAAGAGGTTTTCTTTGAAGTAATTCAGAGAAGCCTCTTTTTCTTATGCTTAAAAAAGTATAGAAAGAGCCTTTAAAGCAAAATAATAGTACTGAATCAAATGAGTTACACCTAGAATAATCCATTATTTATTCTTTCTACATATAAAGATTTTTTATTCATTTGAGTCTTTATGATTTTTAACCCTGTAAATTATCAGCCATAGCAAAGCAAAATGAACAATTGAGAGGGGAATATTACTATGGTAATTCCGTATAAACATGAACCGCTAACTGATTTTTCTATAGAGTCTAACCGCCAAGCATATTTAGATGCATTAAAGAAGGTAGAAAGTGAGCTTGGGCGAGAATACCCTTTAATTATTGATGGTAAAAGAATTACGACAGAACAAAAAATCACTTCTTATAATCCAGCGAAAATTTCAGAAGTTGTTGGGTATGTTTCAAAAGCCAATAAGGAATTAGCTGAAAATGCAATGCAGGTTGCAGATACAACTTTTAATACTTGGAAAAAAGTAGATCCAACTGTTCGAGCAGAAATTTTATTTAAAGCAGCTTCAATAACTCGCAGACGTAAGTTTGAACTTTGTGCTTGGTTAACAAAAGAGGCGGGAAAGCCTTGGTCTCAAGCGGATGGGGATATTGCAGAAGGTATTGACTTTTTAGAATATTATGGTCGTCAAATGCTAGAGCTTGCAAAAGGTGAACCGTTAGCACACGACCCTGGACAAATTAATAAATATACTTATATTCCATTAGGTGTCGGAGTGGTTATTTCACCGTGGAATTTTCCATTTGCCATTATGTTAGGCACTACAGTTGCAGCAGTTGTAACGGGCAATACAGTCCTCTTAAAACCCGCATCGACAACACCAGTGATTGCTTATAAATTCATAGAAATTATGGAGGAAGCGGGGTTACCGGCTGGAGTGATAAATTATATACCCGGATCCGGTGCAGAAGTTGGAGATTATTTAGTAGATCATCCACGGACACGTTTTATCAGTTTCACTGGTTCTCGTGATGTTGGATTACGAATTAATGAACGTGCTTCAGTATTAAATGACGGACAAATTTGGATAAAGCGTGTGATTGCTGAGATGGGCGGAAAAGATACAATCGTAGTAGATGATGCAAATAGTGCCGATTTAGAATTAGCAGCACAATCCATAGTGACTTCTGCCTTTGGGTTTAGCGGTCAAAAATGTTCTGCATGTTCCCGTGCGGTTATCGTTGGTGATGAAGCTTACAACTGGGTTGTAGAACGAGTTGTAGAATTAACGAAAGAATTAGTTGTTGGAGATCCTTCAAAAGAGGATACATTTGTAGGACCTGTGAATGATGCAGGGGCATTTAAGAAAATTTCCGAGTATATTGAGATAGGTAAAGATGAAGGACGCTTAGTTGCTGGTGGAAAATATGATGATTCAAAGGGTTACTTTATTCATCCAACGGTATTTGTCGATGTAGATCCAAAAGCTTGTATTATGCAAGAAGAAATTTTCGGACCAGTATTAGCGATGACTAAGGCTAATACATTTAATGAAGCAATTGAAATTGCAAATAACACGGTCTATGGATTAACCGGTGCTGTAATATCAAAGAACCGTGCACACTTGGAACAAGCAAGAGAAGAATTTCATGTTGGTAATTTATACTTCAATCGTGGTTGTACTGCAGCGACAGTGGGATATCAACCGTTTGGTGGATTTAATATGTCCGGGACTGATTCAAAAGCAGGTGGCCCTGACTATTTAACTTTGCACATGCAAGCAAAATCAGTATCTGAAGCGCTTTAAATTGCTTTTGGTGCAAAAGTAAAAGTAGAAATTAAAAATGTCTGTTTTTTACGAAATAGTCTGACAAAAACAAGAAAAATTGGTATTATTAATAGTATCTTCATAAGGAAAAAATATCAAAATGATTGAAAGTATATTGCGAATTATTTAGAATCCAAAAATATAACAATGTATGTTACAATGGTGGCGACCTTAAATATTAAATGAATGAAGAGGCGAAATTAAATGTCTGAAAATCTTAACCTTCAAGGATCAACTCAGGAAGTTATTAAAGAAGCGCTGAATAAACTCGGGTATGATGAAGCAATGTATGAACTACTTAAAGAACCATTACGTATGTTACATGTACGTATTCCAGTAAAAATGGATGATGGTACAACAAAAGTATTTACAGCTTATCGCGCACAACATAACGATGCAGTTGGACCTACGAAAGGTGGCGTTCGCTTCCACCCTGGTGTTAATGAAGATGAAGTGAAAGCCCTTTCAATGTGGATGACTTTAAAATGTGGTATCGTTGACCTTCCATATGGTGGTGGTAAAGGTGGTATCATTTGTGACCCACGTACAATGTCAATGGGAGAACTTGAAAGATTAAGCCGTGGTTACGTACGTGCAATTAGCCAAATCGTAGGACCTACAAAGGATATTCCTGCGCCAGATGTATTTACAAATGCTCAAATAATGGCATGGATGATGGATGAATATAGTCGAATTGACGAATTCAATTCACCAGGTTTTATTACAGGAAAACCAATCGTGTTAGGTGGTTCTCAAGGACGTGACCGAGCTACTGCTCAAGGAGTTACGATTGTTATTCAAGAGGCTGCTAAAAAACGAGGCATTGATATTAAAGGTGCGCGTGTTGTTATTCAAGGATTTGGGAATGCAGGAAGTTTCCTAGCTAAATTTATGAGTGACTTAGGTGCAAAAGTAATCGGAATTTCTGATGCTTATGGTGCTCTTCATGATCCCGAAGGATTAGATATTGATTATTTATTAGATCGCCGAGATAGCTTCGGTACAGTAACAACTTTATTCGAAGATACAATTACAAACAAAGAACTTTTAGAGCTTGATTGTGATATTTTAGTTCCTGCAGCGATTGAAAACCAAATTACTGCCGAAAACGCACATGAAATTAAAGCGAATATTGTAGTTGAGGCTGCAAATGGACCAACTACTGCTGAAGCTACAAAAATTCTGACGGAGCGTGGCATTTTATTAGTACCTGACGTACTAGCATCAGCTGGTGGCGTAACTGTTTCATATTTTGAATGGGTACAAAATAATATGGGGTACTATTGGTCAGAAGATGAAGTATCGGAAAAATTGTATGAGAAAATGGTTGCAGCTTTTGAAAATGTCTATACTGTTGCGACTACACGTAACATTAATATGCGTTTAGCCGCATATATGGTTGGCGTTCGACGTACTGCTGAAGCGTCTCGCTTCCGTGGATGGGTATAAAAGTTTAAAATAAGGGCTATGTAAAGAGAAATGAAATCTCTTTACATAGCCCTTTTTAATGTTGGGTACAGTTAATATAGAGGGTGAATTTATAGTTGAAGGAGTGTTTACAATTTGAACGAGTTTACATTTTATAACCCAGTCCGTCTTTATTTTGGAAAAGGCCAAATAGCTCAGTTAGAAAACGAATTACCGAAGTATGGAGATAAAGTATTAGTTATCTACGGTGGAGGTAGTATTAAAAGAAATGGCGTTTATGATGACGTAATGTCTATTTTGAATAAACTTAATATGAAAGTTTTCGAATTAGCAGGTGTAGAGCCTAACCCACGTGTTTCAACTGCAAGAAAGGGAATTGAAATCTGTAAAAAGGAAGAAATAGATTTTGTATTAGCAGTTGGTGGTGGATCTGTAATTGACTGCTCCAAGTTAATTGTTGCAGGCGCGAAAATTGATGAAGATCCTTGGAATATCGTTATGAAAAAGGCAACTGTAAAGGATGCTTTACCTCTTGGAACGGTATTAACGATTGCTGCAACTGGTTCTGAAATGAACTCGGGATCTGTAATAACGAATGAAGAAACACTTGAAAAGTACGGATGGGGTAGTCCGTATGTATTCCCTAAATTCTCAATTCTAGATCCTATTTATACATTTTCACTCCCTAGAAATCAAACTGTCTATGGTATTGTTGACATGATGTCTCATGTCTTTGAACAATATTTCCACAATGCAACGAATACACCAATTACGGACGAAATGTGTGAGGGTGTACTAAGAACTGTTATTGCAACTGCACCTAAATTAGTGAATGATTTAGAGAACTATGAATTAAGAGAAACGATTTTACTTGGTGGTACAATCGGATTGAATAACTTCCTATCTATGGGTTCAACTGGTGACTGGGCAACACATGGTATTGAGCATGCAGTTTCAGCTGTTTATGATATTCCTCATGGTGGCGGTTTAGCGATTTTATTCCCTAACTGGATGAGACATAATGTAAACGTGAATCCTGAACGTTTTGCACAATTAGCTATACGTGTCTTTGGTGTACAAGCAGAAGGAAAAACAACTGAAGAAATTGCACATGAAGGAATTAATCGACTAAGTGAGTTCTGGATATCAATTGGTGCACCTAGCAGATTAGCTGATTATGAAATCGATAACTCACAATTAGATACACTAGTAGAAAAAGCATTAGCAAATGGTCCCCTAGGTAAATTTAAAGAATTACAAGCTGAAGATATAAGAAAAATCTTAGAGATGTCATTATAATAATGGGAAAATCCTTGCCTAAATAACGGCAAGGATTTTCTTTATGACTTTCTATCACTATCTCTATTATCTTTTGTTAAATGATGTTTCCATTCTGCGACACCGTCTTCTTCGTCAAAGGCCATTGTTACTTTTGTAACTCCTTTTTGGCTTAAAATGATTTCCTTTAGGTGATCACGAACATCATCAAGATACGCTAATGATAAATTTGGATCAGTTTCTGCTACTAATTCAACGTGCAAATATTCTCCTTCTTTTATAACCTCTAATCGTTGTATATCGGTAACGTGAGGATCTTCCATTACAAGGTTACCAATGTGAACTAACATTTCTTCATCAGTTTCACCGATAGCACCTCTTGCGTTATCAAGGAATACGCGTCCTACAACGTAGAACATCATAATTCCAATAATCATAGACACAAGACCTTCAAGCGCGTGAAAACCTGTAAAGTATGCAATGATAATAGCTAAGAAGGCAAGGACATTCCCACTCGTTGCAACTAAATCTTCCATCCACACAAGTTTTGTAGCTGGTTTAGCACGATTTAAATAGGCGACTGATTTTGGAACAGCCAAAAAGCCTTTATGTTCTACACCCACTTCATGTAGCACTTCTTTTGCTGCTTTATGAAGTACAAATCCCTCTAATAAAGTACCGATTAATAATACACCTAATGCAATGAACAGCCCTTCAGAACTTTGGGATGGATGTAGAAAATGATGCCAACCTTCCTTGATTGTTTCATATGAAAGAATAGCAACGATTAAAACTGCACCTAAGCAAACCAAATTGACAACTCGGCCAAATCCATTAGGGAATCTCTTAGTTGGAGCCTTCTTAGAAAGAGCTGATCCTATAAATACGAAAAACTGATTTGCTGCATCTCCGAGAGAGTGCATCATTTCGGCAAACATGGCAATGTTCCCTGTAAAGAAATATGCAGTCCCTTTAAGGATGCCTAATATTAAGTTGACGAGAGCAGCTATTAATGAAGCCATACTCCCTCCTTTTAATAATTTTAGCATTTCACCCATAAACCTTCCTCCAATTAAGCTAAGATTTCAATTTCAATATTTTTTATATATGGTAGAGAATGAAGCAAACTATATAATGCAAATGTATCGGACTTCAATAAAATGGAAAAGCGAATATCTACTTCATATAATAACTGTTCTGTTGGCGATTGAATATCTCTTATACGTATATTATCTATAAACATTTCATTTTCTTTCATAAAATCAAGTAAATTTTTTATATTTTTTTCATCAAACAATTGAACCTTAAGGGAGACATCGCGCATTCGCAATCGTTTAGGACCAATCTTCCACATCAAAGGTGCAATCCCTTCTATTCCAATTACAACAATAATAACTGTTAATAATGCTTGAATATAAAATCCAGCACCTACTGCGATGCCGATACCAGCAGCCCCCCAGATCATTGCAGCGGTAGTTAATCCGGTAATACTATCATTTCCTTTTCTTAAAATAACACCAGCACCTAAAAATCCAATTCCGCTAACAATTTGAGCAGCTAATCGAAGAGGATCGAGTGTAATATTAATATCCTCTCGCGAAGGTACATTATACGCAGTATCGGTCGAAATGATTGTTAATAGACAACTAAAGGTTGAGATAACAAGAGATGTTTTTAACCCAACTGGCTTCTTTTTTAATTCACGTTCAATTCCAATGATTAAACTTAAAAAAGCAGCAATTAATAATTTAATGAGAACTTCAAGGGGAAAAGTATCAATTGTAATTAAATGCAAGTTAATCCCCCTTTAAATATTGCTAACTTTCCTTATATTTGACAAAATAGAAAACAAAGATTTGTAATTTCAAAGTTAAGAAATCATTTTATGATTGGGGACTACAATATATGAATAAACCAGCAATACATCCATACATTCCAATTCTTATAGGTATTATTTCTATTTCACTATCAGCAATTTTTGTGAAATTAGCATCAGCAGATGCAGGTGTAATTGCATTTTACCGAATGTTGTTCTCTGTATTGATTATGAGCCCAATCTTTTTTACGAAATATGTTAAAGAATTAGCGTTGATTAGAGGGCGAGATTGGTTATTTTCAACTATTGCTGGAATCTTTTTAGCGTTTCATTTTATCCTCTGGTTTGAATCGTTAAATTACACATCTGTAGCAAGTTCTACAGTATTAGTTACCTTGCAGCCCTTGTTTGCATTTATAGGTACTTATATTTTCTTTAAAGAACCGCTATCAGCAAAAACAATTGCTTCTGGATTAATAGCTATTTTAGGTAGCTTTTTAATAAGTTGGGGTGATTTTCAAGTAAGTGGAGTAGCATTGTATGGAGACATGTTAGCCCTTATCGCCTGTGCTTTAATAACTGCTTATTTATTATTTGGGCAAGAGGTTAGAAAAAGAATTTCATTGATTACATATACAATGGTAGTTTACTCAATAAGTACAATCTGTTTATTTTTATATGTATTACTAAAAGGGGAGTCGTTCGGTCCTTATCCTACAATGAGCTGGTTGTGGTTCCTGTTACTCGCTATTATTCCAAACTTATTAGGACATACACTATTTAATTGGGCAATCAAATGGGTAAGTACAAATGTTATTTCAATAGCAGTATTATTCGAACCTATTGGAGCTGCAATTTTAGCCTATTTCGTTTTTGGAGAATACTTAATGACGTCTCAAATTATTGGAGGAATCGTAGTAATACTGGGGATAACTCTATTTGTATTAGATTTAAATATAATTAAAAAGTTTTTTATAAAAAAAGCTTGATAACTTTATTTTATTATAGTATATTATTACTTGTCCTTTGAAACAGTGTAAAACAGTTGAAAAGTGATAGAAAAATAATAATTGACTTCAAATAGAGGTTATGTTATTATATAAAAGTTGCTGTTGAGAAATAACGGTGACATATGAACCTTGAAAACTGAACAACAAAACGTTAATGAATTAAACGTTTCTATAATATAGAAACACAATTTTGGACATCAATTTTGATGCCAGTATGAATTTTGAGCTAAACTCAAATTCACCATTTTATGGAGAGTTTGATC
>DATMFE010000199.1:0-8543 GCA_035556295.1 Ureibacillus sp. | reverse complement strand
TACTTGATAGCAAAGGACCGAATTTAAATAGGAATATTCACAAACCAAATAATTTTAACTAACATAAGAAGTGCGATTGCAGCCAAAGCTTGTAATTTAAGTATTTTTATAGCGTTTTCTGTTAACTCGGGTTCCTTTTTATACATCCATCGTTCTCCAAAAAGAAAACTCTCCTTTGGATCTAAATAACTCCAAATTAATAGAAGATACACCGGGATCATTAAAACGACAAAAATAATAAATTCAGCCATATTCTCACCTCTTACTAAACTATACGAAAGAAATGATGAATAGTTTCCTAAATTCTAAGAATTCTCATAAATTGTACATATACTTCTGACTACTCATAAAAAGACTACTTAACCAAGTTAGGTTAAGTACCCTTTTCAAACGTGAAAATATCATTAAATTATTGTGCAACCATGACAATTTGAAGAGATGGATTCGAGTACACGTATCCATCGGAGACTTCTGCTACAAGCCTCACTACATCCCCCTCCATTAAAGGAATTAGTTGAGTAGATGAAAGTAGTTGTGTAGTGTACGACTTTATTACCGAAGATAGAGTTGTAAATGAATCATTCACTACAATCTTGAATATGGCTGGATTCGTTGCTTCACCTTCTACCTTGCATGAAACTGAATAGCTTACTTGGTATATCCCCTTTTTCGTTACTTGAAGCCCATCGTTACTATAATTCACCTCGTGGTGGAGAGGACTTGCAACTTGGAACTGAATCGTTCCACTTTCAGCACTTTCTGCATGCGAATAGGCAAAGCCATATAAACTATCTGATCGAATTGCAGGCACTGGCTCTGATTCATGGCGATCACAAGGACAATCAATGCGTGGATCATCTAATGCATTTAATATGTTCTGAAGTTCTTTATTCTTATCAGTCAGATAGTTTTTAAGGTATACCAAACTATCTTCTACTTGTACTTTACATGTATCACAAACCGGTTTTCGATGATTATTGATTCTCCTAACCAATCGACTTAGGATAACCTCTTGCTTTTTAATTTCTGATAACAATTGATACATTGCATAATACACCTCCTGAACTAATCTATATATATTCAACCTTATTCCACCGATTTTTTTCGCAGATTTTAACCAACTACTGGTTTTACCCTCCAAAATCTTTCTTATTAATTTATGAGATGAATACTCCATGAGCTGAGCCAATGACTAGTATGTAGCTGGGTATTTTATTCAAATTATTAAAATAGTAATTAATTGTTATTACAATTTCACACTCGTTCTTGTATGAAAGTGAAATCGTATGAGCTATTTTGAAGAAGAAACTGTGGAATGTAATTATTTCAACTTATTACACCAATCCCCCTCCACCATATCCATTATCTGAATGATTCCCAACTAGCACATCTTTCGTTATAATAGTAACTATGCGCTTTGAGATTATGCATATTGTATGCTTTATATAATAGAACGTTTAGAGAAGGAGAGTCGCAATTGCACTATATAAAAGGAGAAGTTTTAGAAGTAGAAATACATCGACTAGATGCAAAAGGTTCGGGACAAGCGGTTGTGCATCGAGAAAAAGATGAGTCAAAACCAAAACAAAAAAGATTAAAACTGACGATTCCTCAAACTTTACCTGGCGAAAAGGTAAAAGCCACTTTAAAATATGGCCAAAAAGGGAGAGTCCTAGCTACAGCAAATGAAATCCAAAACCACCACCCTGAAAGAATCGGACCAGAATGTCCTCATTTCGATCTTTGTGGAGGATGTGTGTGGCAACATTGGCAATATAAAGGACAGCTTAACCATAAAACAAATTATGTAAAAGAAGTAGTTGAAGCTCAAGGATTTGATCCAAGCCTTGTTAAAGATACGATTGGAATGGACAACCCTTGGCATTACAGAAACAAAATGGAGTTTACTTTCTCAAAAGATGGTGAACTTGGCTTACATGAACAAGGTAACTTTAGAAACGTCATTTCTCTTGAAACTTGTTTGATTGCTCGAGAAGAAATGGTAGAAGCAGCATTAGAAGTTGGACGCTGGGCAAAAGATCATAAACTTCCCGGTTACAACAAAGATGAGCATGAAGGATTACTTCGTCACTTAATGGTACGCCAATCATTTGCAACAGAAGAAATTATGCTTGCCTTGTTTGTTACGGAGGCACCAGATGGCGAATTAGAAAGTGCAGTGCAAGATTTAGTTACAAGAATTACAGATAAATTCCCTAAAGTTCAAAGCTTATTATGGCTTGAAAATAGAGATTGGGCTGACAGAACGCAGTCAGAAAAAACACATGTATTAGCTGGTCGGGATTATATCTACGATGAAATGTTAGGTTATCGTTATCGTCTATGGTTCGATACTTTCTTCCAAACAAATCCAACTCAAGCTCAAAAGCTTGTTGAATTAGCGTTGGAAATGGGACAACCTAAAAAGTCTGAAAAGATGATTGATTTATTCTGTGGCGTCGGTACGTTCTCTCTTCCATTTGCTAGCCGAGTTGGTCAACTTGCTGGAATTGAAATCGTAGAGACTTCTATCGAGTCTGCAAAACGTAATGCACAAGATAACGGGATAGATAATACGCATTTCCTTGCGAGGGATGCTAGACATGGATTAGTTGAAGTATTAGAAACTTTCGGTATTCCTGATCTATTAGTAGTAGATCCCCCGCGCTCAGGTGCTGGTGGTAAGGTTATGCGTAGAATTGGCCGAACAAAACCATCTCGTGTTGTCTATGTTTCTTGTAATCCTGAAACATTCGCAACTGACATTAAGGAACTTGAACCATTTGGTTATGAGCTAATAACAGTTCAACCAGTGGACCTTTTCCCACATACTGTGCACGTTGAATGTGTCTCCTTATTAGTAAAAAAAGAAGAAGAATAATTAAAAAGGGTTTCGAGCATGGAGTTTAACTAACCTCCGTACTTGAAACCCTTTATTAGTTGAAAAAGTAAATATAGTAGCCTATTAACCAAATTGCTGGTATTAGATTAATCGAAACGGACAAACCTTTATTCGTCTGATGATAATACCATGCAATGATTGTACAAACAATCACAGCAATTGGATAGATGGTTGTTAACGCAAAAAAGAGTATATGTTGTAATGATGACACTTGCAGTACAGCGGTTAAAGCCATTCCCCAAAAAACTATCCAGAACATAAATGTCACATAGTAAATCATCTGCGTTGCGATTAGATATAATTTCATTGTTCTCCCCCAAGGAAGTGAGATGTCGATAGCCTGTTCGAGTAAAGAAACATACTATACTATACGTTCAACTTAGGACGAGTATGTTAATAATTTACCTTTGGGTTTACTTCTTAGAAAGTAATTTTCTAAGTTTCTAAGAAATTAATTCTGAAAGGATCCAATAACCAAACATCCAGAACAATGGGAACAGATTCATGATTGCCGAATAAATTGGCTTATGTAAATGATTCTTCCAAGCATATATTGAACATCCGATCATGAGAAACGGATAGGAGATCACAGGTAATAGAATGAACCATGTCACAAAGTCATTATTACTTGAAGATTCTATGATTGATAAAGCTAAAATCGCTCCACCAATCCAAATTTGCAAAGACCACAAATATACAAACTGACTTACAATAAAATAAAGTTTCAAAAGGATTTTCATTATATCCTCCAATCAGGGTGCGGCTTCCCTCCATATCTTATTGTAATTTACGAAATTGATAGTCTGGGTATGATAATAGAGAAAATTATTTATAAGAACATGTCTTTAAAAATACCTCTGGTTAATAATACCTCACATTTAGAAATGTAATTTTTTATATAATTACTATACTTTAATGTTAAATATCTATATTTTGTCTACATTTAAACAATCTATCACTCATATTTACTATTTTTTTTGCATATGAAGAATAGAATTCAATATTACTTAACATACTAGAAATAAATATATTTTCATTGAATGGGAGTGAGAACATTTGGATAACTGGAATCAAATGCTATTTACATTAGTGCAACAAAACCCTATTGAAACTGCTATTCTTTTATTTACTATCTGTTTATTAATTGTTGTTTGGGTAAGATTAAATAAAATTGTCAAAATTGACTTAGTAAAGGATAAACGTGATGCAACAGAAAAAGCAATTACTTATGCAGATCGTTTTACTGAGACGATTATTCCTCATCTACGTAAATACAAAGCGAACGTTTTTGACCTTGCCTATTATGACAATACATTTGTATCAGATGTAAAAGGGATTTATCATTTTAAATATGATTATCCTTTAACTAGAGATCAAGTGGCAACCCGTGAGGAATTTTCCATACACGAAGCATTGTATCACTTAAAAACTATTGCTACTGGAATACAACACGGAAAAGTTGATAAAGAGGTTTGTCGCAAATTATTTGGACAAGAATTTTGTGAAGCTGTAGAAGTTTACTATGATATGATTTTACATGTACGAAAAGAAGATAGTAAAGCTTATGATCAAGTTATTTCGTTATATCAAGACTGGCGTAAAAAATTCACAAAAATAAAACCAAGTAAAAGTATGGAATTTGTTCCTGAAAGACGTATGAGTGAAAATCCCCTCTCCATTTAAGGAAAGGGGATTTTTAAATTTAATTATTACTATAATAATTAAATTCATTAATAGATAGATTACTTTTTTTCATCGGTAATAAATTACTATGAAAAAATTCTCTATTACTAAGAAAATTGTTAGATTATATAATAGAAAATGTTTATTTATTTGGAAAAACGTGTTAATATAAAATTAAAATTTAATTCTTATATAATTTATGCATGATTTTCATACATTATTTTTTTTGTAATACACTATCAATTTTCTGAATGTTTTAAAGAATTTGGTTACTTGAGTCTAAATGTGAGGTGTAACTCTTTTGATTCATAATGTATTTCCACTAATAGAAATCTGCGTATTATTCTTAGCACTAGCTTATACATCCCATATTATTCCGACATTAAGAACTACTATTATTGGGGTAGTTTTTATTGCCCTTCCCTCCACAATCCTTCTATTCATAGGTTCTCAATTTTTATTTGTAGCCTATTTAACTCTTTCTTCACTAATAATATGTAGTTATTTTACTAAATCATTAAGGGCGTTTATTGATTTATGTTCCTTAACATTTGGTGCATTAATTTTTGATCATGTTGCTTATAGAGTCTCCCTCCTTTTTATCGTAGTTCAACCAGAAACTACTTACATATATTATTCAACTATCATTATTGGTTTTGCAATTTTCACTTATTACTACAAGAGGTATATTACAAAAATACATCCAAGAGTTAATTTTTCCTCAAGGTCAAAATATATCATTATCTTTACATCAACTTTAGCTATTTTCTTAATGTACCTAAATACATTGATTCCAGTTTTTAATCGTGAACATCTTACTTTTAGAATTAATCTTCTACTCGAAGTGATCTTTTTCACTTGTATGTTCTTTTTAATACGCTCGTCCACAAAGTGGATTATGATGAAGAAAGAATTAGATCGACTTGAAGTTGAAAACAAACATTATACGGAATATATGCAATCCTTGGAAGATATTAATAGGGAAATGAAAAAATTTCAGCATGATTACGCTAACATTTTACTGACAATCCGGGGATACTTGGAGATTGACGACTTAAATGGATTAAAACAATATTATCAATCTCATATTTTAAAAGCTGAACAGAAAACATTTTTTAAAAATGAAGTTTTTCGAAATTTGGATAATTTAAAAGTAGTAGAGTTAAAAGGTCTACTTGCCACAAAGGTTATTCACGCAGATCATCTCGGAATCAAATTGAATGTTGAAATTCCTGAAGAAATTGAAGCCATTGACATGGACATTATCGATTTAACTCGCATTATTGGCATTTTAACAGATAATGCAATAGAGGCGTGTCTTAGCCACAATGAGGCTGAAATTTGCATAAGCTTTGTGAAAACGAATCATCATTCTGTGTTAATTTGTATCGATAATACAATTGAAGAATTGACGATTGATTTAGATGATATTTATAAAGAGAACTTTTCAACTAAAGGAAAAAATCGAGGAATCGGTTTAACAAATGTAAAAGAAATTTTAAAGCGTTATCATACTGTTCAATTAACCACGCAAATTGAAGATGGTTGGTTTATGCAAGAACTTGAGATTCCTGTGAGAGTGATGGTTCTTACTGGCTAAATTCTTTTCCTATATGATAAAACGCTTATCCATCATATGAAATGCACCTAAATGTTAGATGTGTCTAACAAATGGAGGTGTAGTTCAAATACAGGAAAAGCGTTTTTTTTGCTATATGCTACCCAGGATTTTTAATGAAATACATCAGATATTTTATAATAATAGTATATAGTATTTGGTGTATAAGCTCTTGAGTTTCTATAATCAAAAAGTCGATCTGCACTATTTACGGTATGGGCATGGATATATGGAACTCCGTTTACCATGGTAGTAACTATCGTTGTATGATTAATTCTTCCGTCCCCTTCAAAATCATAACAAATCACATCGCCAATTGTTAGTTCCGATGGTGAACTTACCCTCTTTGCAGTAAGTCCTGATTTTGAATTATCAAGATGCAATTTAAATGCTTGTGCTACCGACCAACTATAGCTCCAAGTTTCTCTTGCAAATTGTCTTGGTCTTCCTGTTTGCCAACCGTCAGTAATCCACCAACCTTTGCTACGATTTGGCATGCCCGTCATTGGTGCCCCACCTGCTCTCAAACATTGAGAGATAAAATTCGTACAATCATCTTCAAAGTCTGGATATCTTGGATTTCGACCGTTCCACCAAGTTCTAGCATATTGTACAGCCGCTTGACGATTATAATATGTTGGAATTTTCGTCCCTCCTCCATACAAATTATGCTATTCAAATTGGGTATCTTCTTAGAACTTTTTTCTGCTGTTTTTTGGTGTTTATGAGTGATATTAATAGGTTAGTGTGGTCATATTGAAAATTTCACCTCCAACGTACGCAGAGTGAGCGTCACAAAGATACTCATTAAACGAGCCTTTTTAGTTAATAATCCTAACTAATTTCCTTGCTCCTGCGGTGGTCACATAAATGTCACCATCCTCGTCGCAAACAAATCACTCAAACTTCATCGAATATACTAACACGAGAATTTAAAATTTATACTTTTTCTTCTAATGCTTGCGCCATTTGTGGTCACATTGAAAATGTCACCACAAATGGCGCAGAGTGAGCGTCACAAAGATACTCATTAAACGAACCTTTTTAGTTAATAATCCTTACTAATTTCCTTGCTCCTGCGGTGGTCACATAAATGTCACCATCCTCGTCGCAAACAAATCACTCAAACCAAGTTTGAGTGATTTGTTTGTAACCAAAATGAAACATTATTTTTCACATAAAATTTACCTTTATCAGTAAAAATGATGATATATTATCTAAATATAAATCATATTTTAAGTTGCAAATGATAGTGCTTTTTTTAATAGTGAAAGAGTTCATCTCCACTAATTCGACCCAAAGATTTTGGGTCTTACAGACATTTGCCACCATGTGAAGGATATGGCAGTTTCGCTATTGCGTTTTGTGCTGTAATTGGCACTTTAGTCTGTATCTAATTAGGTGTAGGCGACCATAAACTTACCTATAAACAGTGTTTATTTCTACAATTTAAGGTACAGTTTTATGAAGGATACACCGAGTAAAGGAAGAATCGATTTGAAAGGGTGTTTTGAATTGGCGCAGCACGCTGAACGAGAAATTATGGAGCTCACCCGTTTATGCGATAAAAAGGGGAATTTAAATCCGGCAGCGATCGGCTATGCTCGAAAACCATTAATTGAAAGTAACTTATCTGGCCATTTTATGCGAAAGAAAAAGTGGAACTATTGGTGCATTTTCGGTGAGGAAATTTTATTCTCAGTAACAGTCAGTCATCTAGACTATGCTGCGGTTTGCTTCGTTTACTTTTTGGAATATGAAACTCAACGGTTTGTTGAAAAAACTATCGTTATCCCTCTAGGCGCTAAATTAAAAATGCCTGAGAAGGTTCTAGAACCCGTTCAATTCTCCAATTCCGAATTAACCATCAATATCACAAACTTGCAATCGACTACCTATTTATCCGTCACTTCCAATAACTTTGATAATGAATCCCTCAAAGCTGAGTTAATCATTCAACATCCATTAGAAGATGAATCATTAAACGTAGTCATTCCAAGAAATCGACAAGTATTTCAATTTACAGCAAAGCACCATTCACTCCCTACTTCTGGTTTTGTTAAAATGGGGAATCGCACATATAAATTTAACGAAGAAGAATGTTTTGCTGTTTTAGATTTTGGTCGCGGAATTTGGCCACGGGACTGTGTATGGAATTGGGCTATGGCTTCCCAACGAGTACGTGATCATCGCATTGGATTGAATTTTGGTGGACAATGGACGGACGGAACTGGTATGACGGAAAATGCAGTGTTTTATGATGGGAAAATGACGAAAATCCATGAAGATGTGGTCTTTACTTATGACCGAACGAATTTTATGAAGCCTTGGTACGTAACA
>DATMFE010000198.1:0-1968 GCA_035556295.1 Ureibacillus sp. | reverse complement strand
CCTCCATTTTCTACAACGATATGCTGAACTTTTTCCGGATCAGAAACACCATTTAATACAAATTCCCCGTGAAAAGAAGGAGTAATCGTATCCTTTTCGCCTGTAATCATTAAAATAGGTATATTCACGTCTTCAAGGGCTCCTTTTTCCCTAAACCATCCGGTGGCTGGCGCTAAAAGAATCAGTGATTGAACCCGCTTGTCATGATCAACAGATAAACAATAAGGCTTTTGATCAGGAGATTCAGAAGGAAAAGAAGTGGGAACTCCACCTGCTACAGCAAGAGCTGTATATCCTCCCATGGAATGCCCAATAAGAGAAATATTATTTGATTTAATGGATGGAGAAAAGGAACTTTCTTTTAAAAACCAATCGATTATAGTACGTATATGATTAGGCCGATTTTTTAGGTTATCTATTGTTCCAGATAGTGTATTATTCTCTCGATTATTAAACGGATGTTGAGGTACCCCTACAATAAAACCATTACGTGCTAAAAACTGGGCAATGGTTCGATAAACAAGAGGCGTGCTACCATCTCCATGAGAAATAATTACTAAAGGAAATGATCCATTTGAAAGCGGAGCATCTTGCGCAGCGCTTATCGTGTAAGGTCCCATCTTTTCAACTTGTTCTTCTTGGTATGTAGGATACATGATAAGTAAAGGAAAGCCATGTTCATTTCCATCATCTTCTATATCTACGAATTGACATCCGGCATAAAATGCCTGTCTTTCATGTTTTCTTATGTGCATTTATACTCCTCCTTGCTTTTAACAATCTTTATTATAACAAACTTATATATGAAATTTTTTGAGTTAGCTCTCCTGAAAAAGAGTAATTAACCTTTATTTTAATTATTCCTCGGGCTGTTTTTGTATCGATAAAGCACATTATGATAACTAAATTTGTGCATGCACTTATATAATGAAGACACTGATATTTATTAAGGGGGAAATAAAATGCATTGTTTGGAACCGAAAGATTATTACAAGATAAACAACATATTAGAAGCGTCATTTAAGACTCCTACATTTGCTTTTTCTGTTGTTAATCATGTTATTCCAGGAGCTGTGTACGTAAATGATATTGTGAGGCCATTATCAGGATTTCTTAGAATAGGTGCAGGTGACTATTATGTATTTGGACAAGGAAATGACGTGGTATTTAATAACTTTCTCTATCGTTATTTTGTTGAGAACGTGTATGGTAAGGAGAAACGGTTTACGGTTTTTACTCCATCCACTGACTGGGAAACTGTTTTTGACGAAACTTTCAAAACGTATGTAAAGAAAATGACGCGTTCTAAGTATAGGTTTCTTCCTTCAAAAGTTCATTCTACGTACAGCCCGTCCAATCTCTATGAGTTAAAAGACTTTAACGCTGATTCTTTAAGAAAAAGTGAGAATTTCAATGAATCATATATAGTGGAGTACTGGGGATCAGAGAGTAATTTTCTGAAAAACGGATTAGGAGTTTGTCTTATCCATAAAGAAAAGATTATCGCTGAATGTGTGTCTATTTTTCATAGTGGAACAATAGCTGAAATTGATATTGTGACTAACCCTACCTATAGAGGACAAGGATTAGGAAAGATAGTGGGTCAGGCGTTTATAAATGAATGTTTAGAAAAAAACGTTATGCCTGCTTGGGATTGCGATAATAACAATAAAGCCTCGAAAGCACTAGCCAATAAACTTGGGTTTTCGAATGAAGAGGATTACGCTTTATATGTATTAAAATGAAAAGAGAATGAGACATAAATAAATCAATACAATCTACAGACGAACGAATGGAATGCATGAGCGAATCGCTTGTTACACTGCGGTTGATTTCCATGCAAGACGCAATATCTAATCTATTAAAATATCCTAAATTAATATTTAAGCAGGGGGAACTTATGATAGCACTTCATAGAATTTTAAAATTGCGTGATTTAGAAATTTTTCACGTAGAAAGAGAGGGAAC
>DATMFE010000197.1:0-7076 GCA_035556295.1 Ureibacillus sp. | reverse complement strand
AAAAAAGAGAAGGTAATTACCTTCTCCCATTTACCGTTCTATTTAAAAGAGTTCTAAAAGGATCATACATACAATAATCAATCGTGCAGGAATTGATTATAGTGATTGAAACTAATTTCTATCCATCATTTATTCATTATGAAAGTTTATCTTTCGATTAATTTATTAATGTAAATGCTTAATTGTTCTTTTGTAACATTTTCATCAATACCATATTTGTCGTTGCCAATTCCTAAAGTAACATTATTAGATGCTAGGATCGTTACAAAATTGTGAGCCCAATGCGTTGTTGGTACATCCTTAAATTCTACTGTTCCACCTTTATTTGTTAGGCCAAAAGCATTTACTAATACTAATGATAATTCTGCGCGTGTCATTGGTGAGCCTGGATTGAATTTTTTCTGTTCATCTCCAACAAAAATACCTTTTTTGTATAGAGCATTGATAGCACCAGCATATTTGTCTGTAGGCTTAATATCGATAAACGGACTTTCTGGGTCAGAAGTATCCAAACCAAGTGCATCAGCAAGAATCATTGCAACTTCACCACGTGATGAATAGATGCTAAAATCTACACTTACACTTTTTACTTCACTTAATTTAGCTACTTCTGCTTCAGAATTAAAACTCGCTACACGTTTAGCACCAATATATTTTGATCCCCAGTAGTATGGATCATTAATGCTGTCGATAGCAACCCCACCATTAGTAGTCGCAGAGATAAATTTGCCATCACCGATATAAATACCTACGTGAGATACACTTCTACCATTTGTATTAAAGAATACTAAATCTCCAGTTTGTAAATCACTTTTCGCTACCTTAGTTCCAGTATTATACTGTTCTGAAGATGAACGAGGTAAAGAAATTCCAAGCTTAGAGAATATATATTGTGTATATCCTGAACAATCAATTCCTGACTGAATTGAAGTTCCACCATAACGATAAGGCGCTTTTAAATATTGCTTCGCAGTAGAAGTTAATTCTTCAACAGAAGCTGCACTGGCATTAGTAGCACCAATTCCTGAAAATAACATAAAAGATGCGAATACGGGAATTAACCATTTTTTCTGCACTGTAATTTCTCCTTCCAGTAAGCTCTTTTTTAGCTACTAATAGATTACCATAAAAGTTTATCTTGTAATTTTTCAATTATGTAACGTTTTTACTATAAAATAGAAAGTACCGAATTTCCTGGTAATACTAGAAATTCGGTACTTTTATTGAAATTTTCTGAAATTATTTATTTCCTTTGTAATACTTTTGTAATATAAACCACTAATATATTACAGTATTTTCTTATTCTTTTCCTTATTCTATATATTACTTAACAATAACAACACATTCCTGTTCCACGAAAAGAACTTGGTCGAGAGTAGATAATGAAACTCTCCACTTATTTGCTTGAAAACATTTGAACCCAATAATAGTTCCCCTCACTGTCTTCTTTCACACCAACACCAATATTCGTATAAGTATTCCTTAGAATATTCTCTCGATGGGATGGTGAAGCCATCCAAGCCGCAACTACATCCTTAGGGGAATGATAATTCCTAGCAATATTTTCACCCAAACTTGTATATTCATAATCAAATAACGTTGCTAAATCCCATGGATACCCGTAATAAGGAGATTCATGTTCAAAATAATGACGATTGATCATATCCTGTACCTTAATAATAGATAATTGATTTAATTTTAAATCTTGAGTGAGTGGCTTCACTCCTGCTTTCTCTCTTTCTAAATTAATAAGAGACACCACTTCATCAGACCAATTAGCATAGGCATTTTTAGTGGGGATGTAGTCTTTTGTCAAATAATCATAAGCAATTTCATAGTTATCAACCTTTTCCTTAAACTCTAGCCCACGGTTTATAAGTGACACTAATTGCTCCTGTGTTACATATTCATTAGGAGAAAAAGTTATATTTGACGTCCCATTAATAATTTTTACATCTGCTAATGATTCTATATAGTCCTTTGCCCAAAATAGGCTGTTATAATCTTTAAAATTTTTGTGATTTGTCTTATCAACTTGTACATTAAAGCTACGAGCAATCATCACTGCCACTTCGGATCTCTTTAGAGGCTCATCTGGCCGAAGTTTGTTAACATTCTGAAGGATGCCAAGATCAACAAGCTTTCTTATTTCATGGTAATAGGTATGCGACACTGGAAGATCGGTTGCTTTAATCATAATGTCAGAGTCTAATGAAACTTCTAATGATTTTACAATAATATACGAGGCTTCCCCTCTAGTTAAAATATGTTTTTCCTCAAATTTGTCCGATTTATCTTGTTCCACAGATTTATTATTGATTTCATTAAAGGCTGTGTTTGTCCCAAATGATACTTTAGAGATACCTTTTATGTTCGATATGTCATTGTCATGTTCACTCGAAGATAATGACACTAATGCTACAGAAGCTGAGGCTGAGGCTCCCGTGATAGCCAATTGAAAAATAATCAATAACATGACAATTATAGTTAACCTAGACTTTTTCAACTCCAACTTCCTTTCGAACTGAATTTGAGGTTCTTATTCCTATATAGATAAACGTTGTCCATTGTTCTGAAAACATTCATTACTTAATCTATCAATCTATTTATTTTTAGCATATACAAGATTAGTTGTATTTATTCTAAATAAGTTACAATTGTGAATAATTGCTTGATGTTTTTCCAAAATTTAACTCCTATTCTATTTAATCAAACATATTATGGAATGAAAATACTTTTCTACCTTCTATTAAAATTATTTTGAGAAAGCTATAATAAAATTGTCACAAATAATTGCGAGGTGTATACAAATGAAGAAAGTATTTCCTTCACTTCTAATAGCTTTTCTCGTCCTCTTGTTGCCACTTCAAGCGTATGCTGCAACTTTAGACCAAGTAAGATCTATTATAGAAAAAGACTATGTAGGTGAAATCAACGGCAACTTAAACAGTGCCACATCCATTGAAGATATGATGAACATGTTAGACCCTTATTCCACTTATTTTACGAAAGAAGAATATGAAGCTTTCATAGACTCTATTGATCACACAAAAGTAGGAATTGGGATAGTGGTTGAGAAACATGAAAAAGGAATCTTAATTTTAGATGTTGTCAAAAATGGAAGTGCCTATAAAGAGGAATTGGAAGTCGGGGACATTATTACTGCTATTAACGGTCAAGAGACAAAGGACATGACTGTCGAACAGGCAACATCTCTCATTACAGGTAACGAAGGTACAATGGTTACACTGACAGTTTTAAAAACAAATGGTATTACAAAGACATTTTCAATTGTACGAAAACCCTTTTCACTAGAAACGGTTACAAGTAAGTTGTTATATGGAAATGTTGGCTATATTGCGTTAAATTCATTTAGTACGGATGGAGCATCTAAAGTAAAAGAAGCTTATCAATCATTGATTGGACAAGGAGCTACTTCATTTATACTTGACCTCCAAAATAATGGTGGTGGCTATGTTACAACTGCTGAAGATCTAATTGGCTTATTTCCTGGTGCAACCAATGCTTACAAATTAAGAACCACTGATGGATCGTATATAGCATCATCAACACATCAAGCCGTTCAATTTCCAATCAACACACGCGTACTTATTAATCGTTTTAGTGCAAGTGCTTCCGAAATGACTGCTGCAGCACTACTCGACCAAAAAGCAGCCATTCTTTACGGAGAGAAATCTTACGGAAAAGGATCTATGCAATCATTCTATGAATTTAGTGATGGGAGCTATTTAAAGTTAACTGTTGGAGAGTTTTTTGGTCCAAAACAAACCGTTGTTAATCACGTTGGTGTAACACCGAATGTATTAACCGATTCAAATCCTATTTATGCAGCACACTATGATGCAATCGTGAATCAAGTAAAAGATTATAAGAAAATGAACGATCTTTTAAACGTTCCCACGACAAAACAGTTTACCATTAATTTTAGTAAACAGATGCAAGTACCTACACAGTCTGATGCGGTTCAATTAGTGCAATTAGGTAGTAACGATTCAGTACAGGTTACAACTACACTTGGAAGTGATGGTAAGCAAATCATTGTTACACCAACATCTCCATTACAACAAGGTGCACAATATATTTTACTAATTCATCCTAAAATGCAGGATACAAGCGGAACAAAACTAAAGAACGGCTATCATTTAAAGGTTACAGTTCAAACAAATAAATAAAATTATGAGAAGTGTGTATACACTATGTAAATAGTAAAAACCTGCTAGAAAAAATGCTACCCTCAATTGGTAGATCTTTGCTAGCAGGTTTATTTTGTTATGCAGAAACAACTTCTTCTCTTGAAAAATAAATATTTACAATCTCTTCAGCTAGTTTTTCTGGTTCCATCTTCTCTGATAACAATGCGGATAAGGTTACTCTTTCAACAGAACCGATTAAACTTTGGATAAAAATGTGAATTGAACAATTTATATGTTGAAAAGATCCTTTTTGGCTCTCTATTAGACTATTAAACTTTTGTGGCAAAATTGTACTCACAAAAGGTACATCTGAGCCAAACATTCCTATTTTCGTAAGATTTGGATTCGTTGCAAAAAAGTTAAACAGTTTTGTTAAAACATTTTGAATCGCTTGTTTGCTATTTTGAATCTTTTCAAATTCATGTTGCGTCTCGATAAAAATCTCGTCCACGCTATTTTGAAACTCTGAAAGAATATCTTTGTATAGAACTTCTTTACTTTCAAAATATAAATAGAATGTAGGTTGTGTTACATTTGCGGCTTTAACAATATCACTAATTTTTGTTTGAAAATAGCCATATTCAGAAAATATTTCAATTGCTTTCTCACGAAGAAGCCTCATGCTTCTTTCTCCATTGGAGTTTACTTTTCTTCCTCTACCCATTTTCCTCCACCTTATCACTACGTATGTATCTTAAATTATGTATATTATACCTTATTAAATCTAAAAATCTAAAAATTTGCCTAGAAAAAGGGACTATTTTACAAAATCAAAGAAAAATATAACATTATTGTATTGTTTTCAATAAAAAATCATTAAATATACTTAGTTTATATACCCATTTTGTAAATTTGTTAAACACTAAAATGTAAATAAATAGATTTAGAATTGAAGAATCTAACTATTAAATACAACAAGGAGTTCATATATCGTGTATTGAATTAATATTCTTTACAAAGAATTTACGAAGTGTCGGGGTGAAATCATTTGTCATTACTTAATCGCTATATTAAACATCACCTATTTATCATATTTACAATTATATTCCTATTAAAACTTTATTTTGCGAGAGTACTATTATTCGACAGCTTTAATATTTTTCAAACTTTTTATGTTGAAATTGGTTATTTCCTCGTTATTTTTGCTCTTTTCGAATTGTTGAACTCTCAAAATGTAAAATTCATTTTATATGTACTTCTTGACTTAATTTTGTCTGTACTGTTATTAGCTGTATTACTATACAAAAGCTATTATGGCAATATGGCGACTGTCTACGCATTTTCCCTATTAAACCAAGTTGGAACAGTTTCAGATAGCCTTCTATCATTATTTAATCCTATTTATTGTCTATTATTTATTGATTTCGTTATTTTGGTGATCCTTGCAATTGTGAAGAAAAACTTGTTATTCCAAAGTAATGGAGTTAAAAACTATAAGTTTATAAGTGGAGTGGTAGTGATTGGGCTTATTGCAATAAGCGGAAACTTGTTATCAAGCAAAAATGGTGAGATTGCGGATACAGTAGTTGCTGCACAAAAACAAGGAATTTTTACTTCTCAAATGTTAACCGTAGCAAGTATTAATATGGATCAAAATACAATTGCGGAAGATGCTCTAGTCAGTATCCCCGAAAAAATACTAGAATTAAAAGAGCTGACGATCATTCCTGATGAGGATCGGAAATATTCCGGTATTGCTGAAGGAAAAAATGTCATCGCGATTCAAGTAGAGGCTCTACAAAACTTTACCATTGGTTTAGAAGTTGATGGAAAAGAAGTTACTCCTTATTTAAATGAGCTTATTAAAGATAGTATCTATTTTCCTAATGTCTATCAGCAAATTGGACCTGGAAATACATCGGATGCTGAGTTTATATTTAACACATCTCTTTACCCGAATGCCTGGGAAGCTACTTCAGAAGTATTATCTGACCGTAATATTCCTAGCTTACCAAAATTATTAAAGGTTCAAGGTTACACATCGATTACTTCACATGCTAATGATATAACGTTTTGGAATCGCAATAATTTATACGAAGCGTTAGGTTTTGATCAGTACAATGATATTGAATTTTTTGGGCAAGAAGATGTAATCGGGATTGGCCCATCAGATGAAGTGCTTTATTCAAAGGTCATGGATCAAATAAAAGAACTATATGAGAACGATGAAAAATTCTATGCGCAATTTGTTACATTATCAAGCCACCATCCTTTTAAAATCCCTAGTACAAAAGAGGTCATAGAACTTCCAACGGGATTTGAAGGTAGCATTGTTGGTGATTATTTAAAGGCGGTTCATTACGCTGATTTTGCTTTAGGAAAATTTGTTCAGGAATTAAAAGATACAGGTTTGTGGGAAGATACGACTCTAGTTATATATGGGGATCACTTTGGGTTACAATCCAACGGAATAGCAGAAGGTGACTTTGCTTTATTAAACGAGTTGATTGGCCATGATTATCACTTCCTAGATCAGTTCAATATTCCATTGATTGTTGCAATTGGAGATCAATCCATTGGAGTAGAAATTAATACAGTTGGTGGCCAACTTGATATTCTGCCAACTGTTGCGAATATATTAAACCTTTCTCTTGATGACTTTGTCTATTTTGGACAGGATTTAGTGAATTCCACAAATAATTTATTTGGCATGAGGTATTACATGCCTGTAGGTTCATTCTTCAACAATGAAATAACGTTTAAGCCAAAAGAGGGTTTTGGGGATGGCGAAGCTAATAATATTAATACCTATGAAAGACTAGAAGACTATTCAGCTTATGAAGAAGACTATAAACGTATCCTTGAACTGATGCGTATGTCAGATACGTATGTAAAAAGTTTGCCGAATAGGTGATACCTGGC
>DATMFE010000196.1:0-15023 GCA_035556295.1 Ureibacillus sp. | reverse complement strand
AATACGAAGGAATTTTCCAAGCTGGAAAAAGGTGATGTTTTGGTATGTAAGACCACTACTCCACTTTGGACTACTTTATTTCAGACTGCGGGGGCTGTTATTACTGACGCTGGGGGTATCCTTTCTCATTCCGCAATAATTGCACGTGAATATGAAATTCCTGCAGTAGTTGGTACGAAAATAAGTACGGATAAGCTAAAGGATGGCGATATAGTTATGGTGGATGGTACGAATGGAATTGTCACGCTTTTAAATGAATAAATAGTTCTCTTCGATTCCATTTGACAACAGCTCTTTTTCCTTTATATACTGCCTAATGGAAAGTAAATACTTACATTCAGGAAGCATAAAGGATGATTAACATGAAAAAAGATGAAACAAAAAAGAAGATAACAAAAGCTACCATAGAACTGCTTAAAGAAAAAGGCTACAAAGGTACTACCACTAGAGAAATTGCAGAACAAGCTGGCGTTAATGAATTAACTGTTTTTCGCCACTTTGGCAATAAAGAAGGCATTATTCAAGCTATTGTCAAAACAACAAGCTTTTCGCTTGAAATTTTTGATAAATCAATTGAATGGGAGCTTGAAAAAGATTTGACGAATTTCGGTTACCTGTTACTAAAAGACTTTGATAATAACCGAGACATGATTTCAATTGCTTTAAAAGATCCTTTAATTTTCTCACAGGCGCACGAAGAAATTTTGAAAAAAATTAATGATACGAAAGAAATACTAAAAGAATACTTTGAAGAAATGCAAAAGAAAGGATATATCAAAGAATTAGATTGCTGTACGCAAGCGGAGATTTTCCTAAGTACGTATTGGGGATATTTTATGTATAAACTAAATTTTGGAGACAAAGCCTTACATGCAGATTATCAAGGTATGATAAAAAACAGTATAAACACGTTTATAAAAGGAATTTCTCTCCACTAAAAGGAGGCAATAATGTTTGGGTAAACATAAAGAGCTTATCTTGGTTATTTCATTACTAATTGGGACATTTCTTGTACCAATTAATTCGACCATGATTGCCGTTGCTCTATCAACCATATCAGCTCATTTTAATGAACCACTTGCAAATATTTCGTGGGTAGTAACTATTTATTTAATTGTAATGGCTGTTACTCAGCCTATAGCTGGAAAGCTAGGAGATTTGTACGGAAACAGAAATATCTATTTATGGGGCGTAGTGTTCTTTCTTATAGCATCTTTAGGCTGTATATTTTCAACTAATCTCATTTCCCTTATTATCTTTCGATCACTGCAGGCAGTAGGAGGAGCTTTACTTACTCCAAACACGATAGCAATCATTAGATATGTGGTACCAAAAGAACGTCTCCCTAAAGTTTTAGGTATATTTGGAATGGGGATGGGTTTGGGTGCTGCAATTGGACCATTATTAGGATCTATACTGCTTGAAAACTTCAACTTAGAAGCTATATTCTGGGTGAACGTTCCTTTTCTTTTCTTAGCTTTAATCAGTGGTATAGTTATGATTCCTAAATTTAATGTTAAAAAACAAACAAGTACTTTAGATATTCAAGGCTCCATTTATTTAGCAATTAGCATTTCTTTATTGATCTTGTTGACACACGGTATGGAATTTACTAAGGCTTTAATAATGGGAATAATATTTATTCTATCTACAATCTTGTTTATCAAAAGAGAAAATACGGCAGAAAACCCAATTATCGATTTTTCTTTATTTGAAAATTCTACCTTTACAAGCGCTAATTTATCTATTATGCTTAGCAATTTTGTTATGTATGTAATTTTATTAATTATGCCGCTGTTAATGAGGTCTCAATTTCATTTATCTACAGCGCAAACGGGTATTGTTTTATCGGTTTTTTCGATTTCAATGTCTGTAAGCGGTTGGATAGGAGGAGTATTAAACAATAAGTTTAGCTCTAAAAAAGTGATCGGATTTTCTTTTGCTATGATCATTTTCTCTACTATTCTTTTTCTATCCTTAGAAAACGTTGGGTCTATTCTTTTTCTTATAGCAGCTTTAATTATTGGAGGTTTTTCTACGGGAGTAGGTTTAACAAGCATGCAGGTTGCCTCGCTTGATTCCGTAAGTAAAGAGCAATCTGGTACAGCCTCTGGCATATACTCGACGTTCCGCTATTTCGGGAGTATTATTTCGTCCATGCTTATCGCTCTTGTTACAAGCTATAACTACATCTTCATTATTTTAGGGATATCGGGGATAGTAGGTTTACTAGTAGCCAGGAGCATTAAATCTAGTAGCCAAGATGTAATAAGCAGCAATAATTCTAGTGCAAAAGCATAGTCGTTTTTTATAAAGCTGTTGGTTATATATACGATTTACTCATTAATCTATCAAGATAAGTAATGCTTCTGAAATAGGGGCATTACTTATTTTTTTGACTAAATTTCTGTGAATTACTTTTTTTAATGGTAGTATTTAGCTGAAAGAATATACAGATAAAAAGTTCAATCACGATGGGAGAAGAGTTAATGTTATTTGTCATTACAAGTATATTTATAGTAGCACTAGAGCTAAAAAGCTGGGGCTGAGTTGAAAGATAAAACCTTTTGCTTATAAGAAAGGCGGGGTGAAATGGCAATAGGAATCGCATTAACTGTTTTAGTAGTAGACCTTTCTTTACTTCTTATTATCTCACTTACTGATATGATGATTATAGATATAATGGATCCTATAAAAATAGCAAAATTCACTACTCCAATTCCCATACCAGTTAATCCTCCGTAAAAGTAGCTTATGATAACAACACCTAGACTAATCATTCCTGCAGTTAAAGGTATTGTATATTTTAAAGAAGATGTTGTTCTGTCCAGTTTGTATGAAAGTAAAAGTAAGCAAGTAACTGTAGTTATAACAATCAAGTACATTATAGCCATTTTTAAACTCCTTGAGCTGTATGATATGAATTTTACTGTTAATTTACCTATAAATAAACAGTTTTTTGAATCTAGAAACAACAGTTAGGAAAAAATTACATCCTGTCTATCTCATAGATTTTAAAAGCGAGTTTAGATCACCCCAACATATGTATGTGTAATTTACCAAAGAAGTTTGTTGAAAAAGAAGTTTTCCAATTAGTAACTATTAAAGGAGGAAGGGAACGTGAAGAATAAGACTACTATAATAAAAGTTATGGCTTACATAACTAGGTTTGATGGTCATCATACAGAGTTATTAGTTTGCGAACACAAAGATTATCCAGAAGCAGGAGTTCAAGTTCCAGCCGGTACTGTAGAAGAAGGAGAAACAATTGAAGAAGCTTTATATAGAGAGGTCAAAGAAGAGTCTGGGTTAATGGAGTTTTTATCGGTAACAAAATTGAAAACATATGTTTATCATCATGAAGGTAAAAGTCAGTATCATGAACGACATGTTTTTCATTTAGAAGTTCAAGAAGAAACGGCAGAACGATGGGAATATAAGGTGAATTCTGAAGGAGAAGATGCAGGATTAGTCTTTTTCTATTATTGGGTTCCTGTTGGAGCTGTTCCAAAACTAGCTGCAAATCAAGATGATTGCATTAATCAGTTATTTTTATAGTTCTAAATTTATTAATAACAGAAATATGTAGATATCAAAGGGAATAAAAGTAATTTTTATATGGCATCAAACCGTCTAGATATACAGCAACGTTTTTTACCCATTTTCAATAAATTAGGGATATTAAAAGAGTATTGCTAAGTTAAATGATTACCAAAATAAATGTAATGTTTTATTAAGTTGCAAAATGAAAGTATCTATCTCCTGATATACTTATTTAAAAACCCTACTAAAAGGAGAATAGGAAACATGCTTAATCAATTAAAGCTGTGGGCTAAAAAGTTAAAAAAGCAGCTATTTATCTTATACTTAGCTTATAAAGATGAACGAGTATCCTGGTATACCAAAGTATTTACTGCTTGTGTGGTTGCATATGCCTTCAGTCCAATCGATTTAATTCCTGATTTTATACCGGTTTTAGGCTATATTGACGATATAATCATTGTTCCTTTAGGAATTATGCTTGCTTTGAAGATGCTTCCTAAAAATGTAATAGAGGACTGCACAATAAAAGCAGAAGAGCTCATTCAAAATGAAAAACCTAAAAATTGGGTTGCGGGTTCAATTATTATCATAGTGTGGCTACTTATTTTTATGTGGAGCTGTTTTATTGTTTTTAAGTTCTTAAACTGAATGTACTCTTATCAAGAAAAAATATATTAGGTTTACTATCGATCGTTATAATACAAAATAGTAAATGATATATATAATTGAAAGGAGTACATTAGAACAAATGCAGCAAATTGATATCCAAGAAAAAAAGATAGACAGAGCTCTCTTTCAATTTGTTTAGGAAAAATTTCAATATTGAGTTGTTATATAAGGAAGCTAAACAATCTCTAGAGAGTTTATTTAGATACCAGGAAAACGTTAACGCGAAAAAAGACAGCTTGTTATTGCTGATTTTGACTCTTTATTCCGTAGTAGGTCAAATGCTTGGAATGGGGCTTGTAGTAAATGATTTTATCGAGAGAATCAACTGGAGAGATATAGTTGCATACAATCCTGTAGAATACTTTGCATTAATCCTAGCAGCTAGCGGGGTCATCATCTCTTTGATACTAGGTATACAAAGTTTGTATCGATGGATCATTGATCAAAGAAATCGAAAGAAATGGGTGAAACAGACTGTATTATCTTCAACAAAGGAGTGAAAGCAGATCCTTATTTCCTCCATATGCATCTTAAAGCAAAAACAAAGGTTGTATCCTAGCCCATAGTTGGTAACCTCAGGTATCAATTATGGGCTAATTTATCTCTATGCCTTTTGAAGAAATGTTCAGGTTAATGGTTATATTTTTATATAAATTATATTGATTTACAATTAGAAATAAAGATTGAAATTAAACTAATAATCCATTTGTTTAGTGCGTTTTTTTTACTATCCATTTTTTAGAGATGTAGTGTAAGAGAAAGCCTCTGTACTGATTTATAATATAGTAGCTAGCAATATAGAGTGTACTTCCAAATAAGAAGCTGTTAAGAATCATACCTGTTAAAAAATTCTTTCCTATTTTTGCTCCTAGTTCTAGTCGATTATCCAAATCTGCATCTGTATTCTGAAGTAAAGTTTGATCAAGATCGATTGGGAATATATATCCTCCAACTACTGTATTCAAGTAAAACATCAGCGGAAAGGCCCACATAAAAAACATTCCACCAATAAGTCCTGCTATGCTGTTTCCTTTACATAATTTAGCTAACCCTACGGATATTATAAGGCCAAATCCAAAGGTAGGAACAAAGTTCACAACAGAACCTAGACTAAAACCTAGCGCAACTTTATGTGAATGATCTTTTAATCGTAATAGTTTAATAAGTAAGTATTTAAACCGGCGCTTCAAAACCACTATTTTGCTCACATTATTCCTCCTATCTCTTTACGTTTGTATCCTATTTTTTCTTTTTATGGTTACAACCATAAAAAGGTGCTTTATTGTATGAAAGATTTAGCGGTATATACGTAAAAAGAAGAGTAACTTTAACCATTATAAGTATATTTATACTTTATATGACAAAACAAATAATTACCTCCTAATAAATCAAGTGTTTTTTTGAAATTGTCATAAAAAATTCACAAATAGGTTGTTTCTTTTCTATTTCTCCCTGCTAAAATTTTATAGTCAAGAACAAGAAAAATATAACATCGGGGGATATACTTAGTGAAAAAGATAATTTCTTCATTAGCTTTATGTTCATCATTGATTGTTTTACCAGCAATAAGCCATGCAGCTTTAGGAGACAAGCTATTAAAAGAAGGTATGACAGATCCAGACGTAAAAGAATTACAGGATGTTTTAAGACAGAAGGGCATATTTTCAGCTACTTCGACTGGCTATTTTGGTTCAATTACAAAAGATTCAGTTCTAAGCTTTCAGCGTTCTCATAGTTTAACCGCTGATGGAATTGTGGGACCTAATACATATCAAGCGTTAATAGCTAATTCAACAAGTGCGGTTACAAGCAGTACACTTCTAAAATATGGAATGACTAGTAATGAAGTTGAAAAAGTACAGCAGCTGTTAAAGGAAAAAGGTTACTTTAACGCTACACCAACAGGATATTTTGGTGCAATTACCCAAACTGCGGTTATGAATTTCCAGCGGGATCATGGCTTAGCTGTGGATGGAATAGTAGGTCCGGCTACTTTAAATGCCTTAAATAACGCATCTACTAGCACTACTGGTTCTTCAACTGTTAATAGTTCAAAGCAAGCGACAGCTAGCGATATTGTTGCTTATTCTAAAAAATTTATAGGGGTGCCATATGTTTGGGGCGGAACTTCTCCAAATGGTTTCGATTGCAGTGGTTTCATTTATTATGTATTTAAAAATGGAGGTGGAGTAACTGTACCGCGAACAGTAGCTACCTTGTATCAGTCAGGAAAAAGTACATCTACTCCGAATATTGGAGATATCGTATTCTTCGATACTACTGGAGGTCCTTCACATGCTGGAATTTATATTGGAAACGGGCAATTTATTCATGCTGGAAGTTCAACGGGTGTAACTATTGCATCGTTAAGCAATTCTTACTGGGCACCTCGTTATTTAGGAAGTAAATCTATCCTCTAATAGATTACTAGTAAAGAACACAGCAATTCTAAGCAGCGGCTTGATTATTATTTATGTAAATAAAGTAAAAAGTCCTGATATATAGTCAGGACTTTTTATTATAGCAGTGAGCAGCGGTCTTAATATAAAGGTTGAGCTTGCTTGAAAGAATTAGAGATATGTGTCTTCTGTAGAAGATTGGTAATAACAACCACGATAGTTAATATACACCATTTAGCTATTGGAACGCTAAACATTCCTTATATAAGCTTGTTCCATTGACTGACTTTTATATGTTTGAGTGTATGTGTTAAACATCGAAACATTGGTAAGTATTCCTGCAGCAAGCATTAACAATGTCAGCGAAGAACCTCGAAAGCTTATAAAAGGTAGGGTGACACCGGTAATAAGGAAGAAGACCCGTGACAGCTCAAAGGTTTACAAATACTTGAACAGCTAACATAACGAAAATATTTAGAAAGAATGTTTGTTAAAGTTTTACCTTCTAACTTTTATATAAAAGTGTAATTACTTGCAGCGCGCAAAATTTTTTTGAAGATTACCTTTTTATTTCTATGAATATTGAGCTTTATGATACGATATGAAGTGAACTTTTTAAATGAGGGTCTATATGCAAAAAATTAAAGGTAAAAGAGTGAAGATCAGTATATTCATGCTGGGATTAGGGATTATTTTTTTTCTGTTTGCCGGGAAAGAGCTTGTCGTAAACGAAAAGCCTGTAAAATCTGACGTGATTATTGTGTTAAGCGGTGATAATGATCGACTGGAGAAAGGAATTGAATTATATAAAAAAGGATATGCTTCTCATTTAATTCTTTCGAACGGTCAAGAGAATAATTTTTATCATCAAGCCAAAGACTCTGGGATACCTGAGGATTCAATTATATTAGAAAATCACGCTACAAGTACTACGGAAAATGCTAAATTTACAAAAGAGCTAATGATGAACGATCACTTTCAATCCGCTATCGTTGTTTCTTCCAACTATCATATGAAAAGGGTAGAAAAAAACTTTAATAAAGAATTTAAGGATACCCAAATACAATTAACCTATTGTTCTAGTGGAAGTCGTTATTATAATCCACAGAGATGGTGGGAAACTGCTTTAAATAGAAAAGTTACCTATACAGAGTACGTCAAGCTTATTGGCAATTATTTTGGTTTTAGCGGAAAGAAATCTAAAGAATTATTAAGAGAATTTATCTAACAAAATCGTATAAAAAGTCCATAGGGGTTGCCTCTATGGACTTTTTGCTGTTTAAAATTACGAGTAGTTTAACGTAATATTGTAAGCTCATATGAAACGGAATGATAATAGATTACTTGTTTAACATAAAGGAAAGCACGGTGCCCCATATAAAGATTACTAAATAGAATAATCTTTGCAAAAGGCCGGTAGGCATAGGAACAAAAAATACAAGCATAATGAGTATAAGGATGACTAGTAAGGAGACTAAGCAGCCATAAGTCCAATACTTGCCCCTGGTTAATAAGGATGCATATATCCAAAGACCAGCTAAAACAGTGATCATGCCAAGCTGAGCGAATATTGAATGCCAAAATAAATGTATATCAGCCGGTATAAAGCCTGAAACAATATTACCTAAAGCTAATATAAGAATAAAAGCTGTTGCGAGTTGGGTTATTTTTGTTTTCTTTAGGTTTTGTGAAATGTACAAAACACCAATTGAAAGTGTTAATCCGTTTATAATAAACAATACGTTCATCCAGAAATGGTGAGGAGAGCAAATTTCATGAGGTGCAATTGAATAGGTGTAGTTTCCACAAGAAGTTACACCAAGATCACTCATTGCGTGATGTAAAAAACTGTAGGGAGCAGTTGAAGTCAAAATAAAGAAAGGTTCAACTAAAAAATACAAGCAAGTAGCAAACCAGCTTAAAATGCCAAGATTTTTCGATATATACAGAAGAATCACCTCTTAAAAAGCGTTATATACGAATTATATATCCAAATAATGTTGAAAGTGATGGTCTTGAAGCCTATTTTTTTGTAGGGCTTGAGGTTGATATGAGGAAGGAGGACAAAGTGTTTAACTGGGAGGTGTTTAGGAAAGGACCTCTTTATTAATGCTTTGTAGCAGTAGAGAGGTCCAAAAGCAGCTTAATTAGAAATGAATAACGCTGATTATACGGCCTAACTTGCGTGGAGTTTAATGTATCCAAAACGCGGTGACATTCAAGATGTTTTCTCTAGGATTTAATAATCTGCCTTTTTTTGAATATCTACATCATATTTATGTGCGAATGTTTCTAACTCCTTAAAAACATTTGGTGGATTAAATAATGCTACTCGCATATTCCAACCGTTTTCTATTTGTACTATTGCCAATTTTGTTTTCCAACTTAACCGTTTAAACACAATTCGTTTAATGTCCCTTGGTTTAACGGTTTTTGCATATACCTTAAACCATAATATATATATTCTATAGGTTAAAGTATCTCTGTCTATCTGAAATTCATATCGGAGAAAAAAGGAAAGAAACAAACAAAGGATAGCCAAAAGGTGTAAAAAGACAAGTTCTTTATGTTGAACTGATTGAATGAGTAATAAAGTATTTAAAAGTAATAAAGAAAAAACAACAGTTTTTTGAGCGGTAGCTTTAAATAACATAAAGTCTCCTTTCTTTAGTAAATAAGCCAACTTATTTTTCTTCTATGATATTATTTAATTATTGATTTAGATTAGATTTATATTGGGAGGTCTTTTACATGTATAATACCATTTCAGATTTTATCAAAGAATGGAACAACGAAGCCATGCTAACTCAAAAAGTTTTGGATAGCTTAACGGATGATTCGTTGAAACAACAAGTTTATCCTGAAGGGCGTACGTTAGGGAGAATTGCTTGGCATTTTACAACAAATATTCCAGATTACCTAACTGAATTCGGATTAAGTATAGACAGAATTGAAAGTACAGCAAGCGTTCCATCTTCAGCACAGGAAATCGCTATAACCTTTAAAAATGTAAGTTCTCATGCTGCTAAAATTATCGAACAGCAATGGACAGACGAATCTTTAGAACATACGCAAGAAGCGTTTGGAAGAACCCAATCAAATGCCACAATCTTAATGGGACTAATCAAACATATTGTTCATCACCGAGGTCAAATTACCATTCTTATGCGTCAAGCAGGACTAAAACCTGCTGGAGTTTATGGGCCTCCAAAAGAAGATTGGGTTCATTTAGGTGTGGAAAATCCACCGCTTTAATAATATCAGGTAAATAAAAAAGAGGCTGCCTGGAAAATACTATAAAATTATTTTCCAGGCAGCCTTTACGTAAAACCTAATTAATCATTTAGTGCTTACTCTGAAAAAGATTTTGAGTAATGTACAACACCTTGCACATTTTTTAGAGATCCTTCTGTTAACTCTATGGCCATAAAAAATTCTTCAGGCACGTCAAATGGAGCATATATATTCCATGAGCTAGCTGGTTTAAATCCAAACTTAGGATAGTAATCTTTGTGCCCTAAAACAATTACTGAATGATAACCAAGCTCTTTTGCGCGTTTTAACGCAGCGTGTATTAGTTGGCTCCCAGCTCCTTGTTTTTGATACTGAGGTGCAACTGAAACTGGAGCAAGTGCTAAAGAAACGGTAGCGTTATCACCATCTATAATTGTTATTTTAGATAGAAGAATATGGCCTATAATATCTACTGCATTCGGATTTAATGCGACTAGTGAAAGTTCAGGAATAAATTCATCTGACTTCCTAATTCGTTTCACAAGTAAATGTTCTTTCTTATCGCTGTATTCTTCATTTAAAAAAGCGCTTTTCACAACTTTTTCAGTTTCATTATATTCTTCAGTGAGTTCTTGTTTAATTAAGATATCCATTTAGAGTCTCCTATCAACTTGCTAAATTACCGCTTTTTATACTCCATAAATGGGGCTTCCTTTATGCACACATTCATTAAGGAAGCTTACTCACCCAGCTCTAAGCATAAGTTTAACAAACAAAAACCTCCAAAATTAGTATGTATATATTTTACAGTGTTGTATTTTGTGAGTCCACCTTTAATACATAACATTTGTTTATTTATTATGGTAAAATGTACTATATATGTTAAATTAAAGTATGTAAAGAAGGTGTAATGTCTGGTGTTGAAATTATTATTTATAAGTCTAGTAAGCTGTTTAATCATTTATATTGGGAAACGTGTATGGAAAAAAGGTAGTACTAATTTTATTGCTGGATATGGAAAGATATTTACACCTAAGGATGAAAAGCAGCTCGCTAAAGGAATTGGACTTATTATTATGTTGTTTGGCTTTGAAACTATAATATTTCCCATTCTTTCTTTATTTTTTGAAGGGCTTGGCTTTTATTATGGATTGCTGGTTGTATTAAACTTCTTCGCTATATTTGGACTTATGATAAAGGATCAGGTGCAAAGAGAAGCCTAAAGGGGGAGAAAACAATCAATAAAAATATTCGGCTTATGATTGGTTTAATCGGCACTATTATCCTATGTTTTTATAGAATAAGAGGTTTATTCATGCATGAAACAATACCGTTTTTATTGTTTTATTGATTGCGTTTATTTTCCCATTGATTATTCAAGTTATATGGCTAATTTTCAATTTTAAAGCTAACAAGCATGTACTGTAGAAAATAGAAATGATGTTATGGAATAGAGGGGTAATATGTATGTACAGCAAAAAGTGCTCTAAATGTGATTCAACTTTATCTAAAGCTCGTATTCAATCATCACCTGGAACTGTAGGTGTAAATAAAACACCAAGCAGCGTATTGAATAACAATCACAATTACAGTGAGTTAATACCTTATGTTTGTTCAAGCTGCGGTTATGTGGATTTTTATGTGGAGGAGCCTGGAAAGTTTGCGTGATAGAACTTTTAGGATTGTTCATTTTCGAATACATTATAATACGTCACTGAACTTGGTATATCGCATAATGTCAATTTTAATCAAAGGGTAAGGGAAATGATTTGTGGAGGCTATTATGAAGAGAACAATTAGTTTTCTGTCAGTAGTTTATTTAACCGTTCTAACTGCATGTAATCAAGAAAGTACAGGAACGAATACAGAAGGTTCTTCTGCTATCATTGTTATAGTTGAAAACAAGGAATATAACGGAACAGAAGATAAACTAGATCAAAAGCAAGAAATGGGACACCAAATAGGAACGATAGAAAAGAAAACGAAAGAAAACAGGATGCCCGAAGATAATAATCAATCAAACTATTTTACAGTGGGTGCAAAGATTTATTCAGTAAAAGGAACAGAGGACTATATTATAGTTAAAGATAAAGATCATAAAAGTCAGTTAATGAAAAAGGTAGTCCAAAAAAGGTGAGTATTATTTAAGTTGACTGCTTTATCTTTCAGAAAATACGTTCTATGTGAGCGTATTACATATATCAAAACCTAATTAACCTAATTATAGTAAAAAAAATTTTTTTAAGAGGTCGAAAGTGAATAAAAAAATTCGATGGGGCTTAGCTAGTTGTATAACAATTATAGGGGTGTTAAGTATATATTTTTTGTTCTTTTCTTACGATAAGTTTTATGTAACGACAGACGAGAATATGTTTAACACAAAGCTTTTAAGTGATATTTATGGAAATTATGAGTGCGTGGAGATGGCTGATCAAACAAAGTATGACTCTAAGAAATATTTTAGAGCCTTTGGTAAAACACAAAATGGTGATTTTATTTATGCTATTAAAGGTGATCCTAAGCATAAACAAGTGCTGCTAGTTGAAAACACGGAGATGCCTGCATGGTTTTTGTATTCTCGTCAATAAAGGTGCTAAAGTGTCTATAAAACCCATTATATTAAGTAAAGATAGTGTATCATTTTTATTTTGAAATAGAGGTGGAATAAAAAAGGGGTGTGTTATGAAAAACTTCTATCTTGGTTTGTTTGTTATTTGTTTGGTGTTTATCATTTCCGCTTGTTCAAAAACGGAATATGTAAACAATGTTGAGTACTTAAAATTACAAAAAGCAGAGGTACTGTTAACAGATGATAAAAAGATCGTTGGGGAAATGATAGTACCTGATAAAAAGAATAAAAGTAAACGTATCGTTCCAACGGAGTTACGCTATACATTCACGATGGAAAATAAGTCTAATAATAGTATGACTCTCTCTGATTTTGCTAAAACAAACATTCGCATAGAACCAGATAAGGAGTTAGTATCAGCTGTAAAAGAAGCAATTGGTTCAAATATCTATAATATGGATAACAATAAGTTAGGTATTGGTATGAGTATAGGAGAAATTCCATCTAAAGGAACAAGTAAATTTACTCTTAGTTATACCTTAGGAGCAAAAGAAAAAAATAATGAATTACCACTTTTGCCAGCTGAAGAAAAACTAAAAAAGCTACAGGCTAATGCATTAAAGGGTACACTCATTATCTCCCAAGATGAGAAGGATATTGCGGAGTTTAGGTTAGATTCAGGCCAATAAACATGATTATAATTTTAACTAGGTTAATAGCTCGCTAACTCTGTATATCGTCAGCGTTAGCGAGCTATTGTTTTTATATTTATACGCTTGTATGTGGATTTACTTTTCCAAAAATAAAATTGATTAGCCTTACTTATTTGGTCACGATAAGCGCTCGAATAATTTCATTCCAATAGTATTTGAAGTTTTTTTCGCTGGTATCTTTTTGCACTAGACTCATTGATTCTTTTGTATTTTCTTTTTTTACAGTCATTATGATTTCCCCTTATCTCTTTATATTTAGTACGTTGTGGTTTGATTTACCATATTTTATAATGAAATTAACGATCGTTACAGATGAACATTACGATTGAATCAATCGTAATATCCGATTATAAAGAGGTGAGGAAAATCGAAATAAAACAACTGATTACATTTAAAACAGCTGCAGAAAACTTAAATTTCACCTATACGGCTAAAATTTTGAATTTTGCTCAATCAAGTGTTACCGCCCAAATAAAAGCTCTTGAAAATGAACTTGAAACGCCTTTATTTGAACGTCTCGGAAAGCGATTGGTTTTAACAGAGGCAGGTAAAGAATTTAAAAGGTACGCCGATAAAATGATTCAACTGACTAAGGAAGCCAAAAACGCTGTAAGTGGAGTGGAGGAGCCTGCGGGTACGCTTATTATTGGATCTTCTGAAAGTCAGTGTACATATAGATTGCCTCCAATATTAAAAGAATTTAAGGATCAATTCCCAAAGGTTAAAATGATTTTTAAACCTATTTATTCTCAAGAACAAACAAAAGCGCAGCTACTAGATGGAACTCTTGATATTGCCTTTACAATGGAGCCTATCCAGCATCATGATGCAAATCTACATACACAATGTCTTGTTGCAGAAAACCTAAAAATTATTGCTTCTCCTCAGCATCCTTTAGCTGATAAAGCGGAAATTTACTTAGAAGATCTTGAGAATGAGACTCTTTTGTATACCGAATCAGGATGTTCATATCGTGTAGTATTGGAAAACTTGTTTCGTGAGGCGGGTATTTGTACATCAACTAAATTTGAATTTGTAAGCGTAGAAGCTATTAAGCAATGCGTGATGTTAGATTTAGGTATTGCCATATTGCCCGAAGTAGTAGTGAAAGCGGAGGTTGAAAAAGGAATATTAAAAGAATTAGTTTGCACTAAAGTTGATACACCTCTTTATACACAAATGTTTTGGCATAAAGATAAATTTATGTCTCTTCCTTTACAATCTTTTATTCAATTGGCTTGCAGTACTTTTGGTTTAAATTATATAGGTATCGAAAGTAAAAAACTCTAGGTGAATTATGCTGACTAGAGAATTACACAGGATACATAAAATAATCTAATATCTTTCCTAATAAGATAAGAGGTGAAGGAAATCTTCATTTCTTCACTAATATATAGATGAACCTTAATAAACTAGATTTTAATTGGTGAAATCTGAGTTAGGAGTTGATCTAATTTGAAAATGGGAGTAAATCAAATTGAACTAAATGGTTTAACATTTCAATATCGAGAGTCGGGCGAAGCTTCGGCACCCGCCATTATTGCACTTCACGCTTTGGGAATGAGTGCAGAGTCGTGGGATGAAGTAGCAGCTGTATTAGGAGAGGAATATCGATTTTTAGCTTTAGATCAGCGAGGACACGGTGGAAGTGAAAGAACCGGTACCTATACGTTTGAACTTATGTGTGATGACTTACTTCATTTCGTAAATGCGATGAATTTGGAGCGCTTTACGTTGATTGGGCATTCTATGGGCGGTACGGTGTCCTATCTTTTTTCTGAAACATTTCCAGAAAGGGTAGATCAATTGATTGTTGAAGACACTCCTCCACCTTTTACAGGAGAAAAGTTCGAAATTCCTGCCAAACCTCCTGGTTCTTTACCGTTTGACTGGGAG
>DATMFE010000195.1:0-3345 GCA_035556295.1 Ureibacillus sp. | reverse complement strand
ATTCGGCTTCTTAACACTATTAGGTAGTCTCTTATCCGATATTATTATGAGCATTGTTGACCCACGGATAAGAATTGAATAGACACTTAAATGAGTTAAGGAGGGAGAATTAATGGTTAGTGTTACAAATGAAAAAGATTCAAATGTTGTCAGTTCTCCACCAACAGGATTCCAAGTAATTTTTCGAGAGTTTATCAAAGATAAATTAGCAACGGTTTCATTAATCTTTATCGTTTTAGTTATCGCATATGTATTTATCATGGCATACTTTGTCATTGACCATGGTGAATTAATGCGTGTTAGCTTACGTGATAAATATGCTGAACCTGGTGCGAAGTTCCTATTAGGTGCAGATCAGGGTGGGCGAGATATTTTTGGCCAGCTAGTTGTTGGTGCTAAAAACTCTTTAGAAATTGCAATAGCCGTAACTCTAATTACTAGTGTGTTCGGTATTGTTGTTGGATTGATTTGTGGTTACTTTGGTGGTTGGATTGATAATGTCATAATGCGAGTTATTGACTTCTTTATCACTATTCCATCTTTAATGTTAATCATTGTATTTATTACAATTATTCCTAAATATTCACAATGGGATCTTGTATTAATAATAAGTTTATTTGGATGGACTGGTATTACAAGGTTAGTTCGATCGAAAGCACTCAGTGAAAGTAGACGAGATTATGTAAATGCATCCAAAACTCTTGGAACAAACGATTATATCATCATATTCCGAGAGATTATGCCGAATTTAAGCTCAATTCTTATCGTAGATATGACATTAAGTTTTGCAGGAAATGTAGGGGTTGAAACTGGATTATCTTTCTTAGGGTTCGGTCTTCCACCAGATGTACCATCTTTAGGTAACCTTGTTGCATATGCCACTAACCCAATAGTATTGCAAAAATATTGGTGGTGCTGGTTACCAGCTGTATTATTAATCTTAATTTTGATGTTAGCGATTAACTATGTAGGTCAAGCATTTAGACGAGCTGCAGATGCGAAACAACGATTAGGATAATACAAAGATAGAAAAAGAAAAAAGGTATTTGGTACCGTCATATTTATCTCTATGGTAAATATGTTTAGATATAGTTGGGAAGTTTGGTACAAAGCCCAACGGATATATACAAAAGGAGGATTATAATGAAGAAAACACGTTGGTCTCTAATCGCGTTATTATTCGCTCTAGTACTAGCGCTTGCAGCTTGTAGCGGTAATTCGTCAGAAACAACAAAAGAAGAAGAAAAACCGTCTGATTCAGAAACAACAACTGAAACAACAGAAACAACTGAAGCTACGGAGACTGAGTCTGATGCATTATTTGACTTAGCAGTAACAAATGAAGGCGAAGCTATTGAGGGTGGTATGCTTAAAGTAGCTATGGTTAAAGATGAGCCTTTCGCTGGTATTTTCTTAGCTGAATTATATGAAGATGCTTATGATGCAGATATTATGGGTTGGGCTTCTAACTCATTATTTGAAACAGATGGTGACTTCATGTTATCTGATGAAGGTATTGCTACTTTAGAAGTAGACCAAGACAACAATAAAGTATTAGTTAAAATTAAAGAAGGCGTAAAATGGTCTGATGGTCAACCATTAACTATCGAAGACGTTATGCTTCCATACTTAATTATTGGTCACCCAGATTACACAGGTGTACGTTATGATACTCAATTCAAAAACATCATTGGTGCTGAAGAGTATAATGCTGGTACAGCTGATACAATCTCAGGTTTAAAGAAACTTGATGAAACAACTTTAGAAATTAGCTTCAAACAATTATCACCATCGATCTTTTACGGTGGAGATGGTCTATGGACTTATGCAGCTCCAGCTCACCAAATTGGTGATATTCCGGTTGCTGAGTTAGTTGAAAATGATGCTGTACGTAAAAACCCAGTTACTTTAGGTGCATTCAAATTTGATAAAATCGTACCTGGTGAGTCTGTTCAATTCGTGAAAAACGAATACTACTGGAAAGGCGAACCAAAACTTGATGGTGTAATCGTTCAAGTTGTACCTTCAAGCTCTATTTCAGTTGCAATTGGTTCTGGTGAATATGATTTAGTATTCTCATTCAATGCAACAAAAATGCCAGAAATCGAAAGCTATAACAACATTTCTATTCTTGGCCGTCCTGAACTTTACTACTCTTATTTAGGATTTAAAGTTGGTAAATTCGATTACGAAAATAACGTAAACGTTACTGATTTCGAAAGTTCAAAAATGGGTGACGTAAAATTACGTCAAGCTATGGGTTATGCTCTAGATGTTGAAGCAGTATCTGATATTTACTATAACGGTTTACGTGAACGCGCAAACTCTTTAATTCCACCAGTATTCCAATCATTCTATGATGCTGAATTAAAAGGTTACACATATGATCCAGATAAAGCTGCATCAATCTTAGATGAAGCTGGTTATGTAGACGTAGACGGCGATGGTTTACGTGAAGATCCAAATGGTGAGAAATTAGAAATCAAACTTGCTGCAATGTCTGGTGACGCTACACAAGAAGATATTATTTCTTACTACTTACAAAACTGGAAAGATGTTGGCTTAAACGTAACATTAGCTACAGGTCGTTTAATCGAGTTCAACTCATTCTATGACAAAGTTCAAGCTGACGATCCAGAAATCGATATCTTCATGGGTGCATGGGGAACTGGTACTAACCCATCTCCATCAGGATTATATGGCGCTGCTGACCAATACAACTTCAGCCGTTATACTTCTGATGAGTTAGAAGGATATGTATTAGGAATTGATTCACCACAAGCATTCGATGCTGAATGGCGTGCACAACAATTCAAAGCATTCCAAGAACACATTGAAGAAATCGCAACAACAATTCCATTACAATTCCGTTATGAAATCTTCCCAGTTAACAAACGCGTGAAGAACTACAGCATTGACTATGCTGATGGAACAGAATTACATGAAATTGAATTAGTTGCTGATACTCCAGTTAAAAACTAATTAACTTAAAAAGAAGCTGTCTTGTCGAGAATTCGACAGATAGCTTCTTATTTTATCATTAAAAAACACGTCTAATTTATTTCATTAGACGTGTTTTTGTATTATTTGTATTCTTTATCTGTAAAGAAGATTGCAATCGTTCCTGGTCCAGCATGTGCACCAATTACAGCACCGACCATAGTCATATCAAATGCTTTAGGATTTAGTGCATCTTTAATTAATGATTTTACTTCTTCTGCAAATTCCAAATCATCACCGTGACTAATACCCACTATCTTATTCGAGAAATCTCCGCCTCGTTCTGCCATGATCTCAATAATTCGTTGAATGGCCTTTTTGCGGCCACGAATTTTTTCTAGAGGT
>DATMFE010000194.1:0-9941 GCA_035556295.1 Ureibacillus sp. | reverse complement strand
TAGAAGATCAAGAGCTCGTTTTTGGGCGTCTGGAATGTCAGATGATAAAGTAGCTGCTTATTCCACTTTATTTGAGACGCTTTCAACAGTGTCTCGCTTAATCGCTCCATTTGTGCCATTTATTGCTGAAGATATCCATTTTAAGTTACATCAAACAAGTGTTCATTTAGAGGACTATCCAGAATCAAAATCATCTGCAATTAATCCAAAACTAGAAGCAGATATGAAAGCTGTACTAAAAATTGTGGAACTTGGCAGAAGTATTCGCAATAGTAATAGCTTAAAGGGTAAGCAACCATTACAAAAACTCATTGTATGGAACCGCGTTGAGAATCCGTCATTAGTTCCCTTTTCAGCTATCATAAAAGATGAACTCAATGTAAAAGAAATCGAGTTTACAAACGATTTATCAAACTACCAATCTGCGATTATTACGTTGAATTTTAAAACAGCTGGTGCTTCTTTCGGTAAATTAGTAAATAGCTTGAAACAATATGTTGATGATATAAATGAGCAAGAAAAAACATTATTATTAACAACTGGTCAGCTACCAATTACTGTTAACAGTCAGACTGTCATCCTAGAAAAAGAACATATAAACTTGGAATTTCATGTATCCCCTGGCTTTGAATTAGCTGGAGATGAACACTTAAAAGTACTTTTAGATGTCAACCTAACACCTGCTTTGCTAGATGAAGGTCAAGTTAGAGAATTAATCCGAGCAATTCAAGATACTAGAAAGAAATTAGATTTACCAATAGAGCAATACATCTCCATCCATATCTCTGCAACCAATGAAACAAAGGAAAAAATTAAACACTTTGAAGAACTAATCAAAGAAAATGTACTACTCCGAAGTGTTAGCTTTGAACAGCATCTTAATTTTAAATTTGATATTGAATTGAATTTTGGGGACGAAGTTATAAAAGTATCATTCGATTATTAAAATCAATTATAAAGCACTGCTTCCATTTAACCTTGGAGCAGTGCTATCTTTATGGAGTACGGGATAAATTATGTAGAAAGTTTTTCAGGAAGGTGGTCAACCTTTCTACTACAAGAAGATTACAGGAAGGATAACTAATCCAAAATGAAACACTATTCTTTTAACGAACAGGAACCACTATTATCTTTTGAGTTTGCTTCATCATCAGGCAAAGTACAGCCATTAACCTTTCGAAATCCAATTGAACTAATTGTTGCAAATTCAGTAGATGAAATCCTGCCTTGCCTTCAACGAATTCAAGAAGCTGTTCAACAAGGCAAGTATGCTGCAGGCTATCTTACCTATGAAGCATCACCTGCTTTTGACGCATCATATCAAGTTAGAGATGGGCACACAATGCCGCTATTATGGTTTGGAATTTTTTCAGAACCTCACCAAGAGGAATTAATAAGCGACGGTTCATATCATCTTGGTAAATGGGAACCAATTGTTAGTATTGATGAATATCATGCAGCTATTAAATCAATTAAACAATCCATTGCAAAGGGTGATACATTCCAGGCTAATTATACAATACGCCTTCACTCGAATTTCGAGGGAGATGACCTAGCGTTATTCCAAAAATTAAAAAGAGCTCAATCCTCCAACTATTGTGCCTACATTAATACAGGAGATCATAGTATTTTATCGGCTTCACCAGAACTTTTCTTTCATATAGATGGTGATGAAATTACAACTCGACCTATGAAAGGAACTACTATAAGAGGAAAAACAGTTGCTGAGGATGAGGAAAATGCCAACTGGCTGTATCATTCAGAAAAGAATCGATCAGAGAATGTGATGATTGTTGATTTACTTCGAAATGACTTAGGGAGAATAGCTGAGCTAGGATCTGTAGAAGTTACGAAGCTTTTTGAAATTGAACATTATCCGACAGTCCACCAGATGACTTCAACAATTAAAGCAAAGATTGCGCCGAATAAAAGTTACTTTGATATTTTCAAAGCTTTATTTCCTTGTGGCTCAATTACAGGGGCACCTAAAATTAAAACGATGGACATTATTTCAAGTTTAGAAAGCACACCTCGTGAAGTATATTGCGGGGCAATCGGTTATTTTACCCCGTATGGAGAAGCTGTATTTAATGTACCAATTAGAACAGTAGTAATTAATAATGAAACCGGCCAAGCAACATATGGGGTTGGCGGAGGAATTACTTGGGATTCAACTGCTGAAGGTGAGTACCATGAAATGTTGGCAAAAGCGAGTTTCCTTGAAAAAAATATTCCACAATTTCAATTGTTAGAAAGTATTCTTTTAGAGGATGGTGAATTTTTCTTACTCAAGGAACACTTAAATCGCATGAAAGACTCTGCCAAGTACTTTGACTTTTCATTTAACAAAGAGAAAATACAAAATGCACTTTTTAGCCTATCTAATGAACATAAACTTGGTGAATATAAAGTACGTTTACTTTTAGATAAAAATGGTGCTATAACGACAGAAGCACAAACAATCAATTCAATAGAAAAACCTTTCTTAGTTACACTTACTGATCAACCTATCAATAAAGAGAATCCGTTTTTATATCATAAAACAACGAATCGTAGCTTTTATAAGGAGGCTCAAGAAAGGTTTAATCATGTATTTGATGTTCTACTTTGGAATGAAGACGAGGAGTTAACGGAGTTTACAAATGGCAATGTTGTTCTAGAAATCGATGGCACCCTTTGGACACCACCTATCCAAAGTGGTCTGCTATCTGGCACGTATCGTGAATCGCTTCTTAAAGAAGGAAGAATTAGTGAACGAATATTAACACTATCAGACTTAGAGAAATGTACAAACATTTGGTTTATAAACAGCGTACGAAAATGGCTTCCTGTACAAATAATAAACTAAGAGTAGAAATCATCATTAAATCGAAAGGAGCTGTGACATAAGAGTAAAAGTACAATCCATCATTTTGGATTGTACTTTTGTTTTGTATTTTCGACGAGTAACCGTAGTCGTAAGCTCCAGTAGATTAGGTTTGACTATTGATTTTACTTTGAGGGGGAAATAGCAGTAGATTTTCAGCTTATTATGAGAAATATGCCTATTTCACTGAATATAACGGTAGTTTTTACGCTTATTTGAATAAAATTAATGATTTTCATCTGATTTTGAGCAATTAACAGTAGTTTTTACTCTTATTTTAAGTGAACTACCTAGATTACAGAATATAACGGTAATTTCTACCCTTATTTTTCTCCTATAACCTTCACCCGTAGAATAACGGTAGAATTTTGTATTATGCATCAAACTTACAGTAAGTGGAAACTTAACAATCGAGCACTCACCTGAGCATATTTACCTTTGAAAATTTACTTTTGTCCCAGCGCCTTTTCGTTTTTATTTCATCCTAACCAATTAAATTTATATGCAATAACTCCAATAGGAGCGCCAACTATCATTCCTACGACATAATAAAACCATATGCTTTTCGCAAACTTATTCCACAACGATTTCATATACATTAGGTCCTCCCTATTTGTTTCGAATAGCCATACTATATTTTCCGTGAGTCATTAAAAGCACTAAACTCATAATAATAATCGAGAATAGTTGTGAGTTTCCTGATGACAGTGAATACAGTGCAGCAAGCACAATGCCTATGATTAAGGCTGTAGTAAATAAAAAATAGGATTTATACAAACCAATTAGTAAGACATGGCGTTCACCTTCATCTGAAATCGCTAATAATTTTTCTGCAAAGTTCTTTTCTGATGTACTTGGAATATTACGATCAGGATAAGCTACTTTTAATAATTGGACTGATCGTATTGAAAATAGGAAACTAATAATTAAAGCTACGATTCCAAGAACGATGTATATGAGTTGTAGAGTTGTAGTAATAGCGGCACACATCACTAAAATGGAAAGAATCAAACTTGATTGGACTAACAATGAAAAATCCGTGTATTTTTTGTATATCAATACATCCACTTCATCTTCTTCATCCCCTTCTACTTCTTTTCTACTTAAATTTTTAATTTGAGTGTATTTCACAAAACTAATGAATAAAAGTATCAGAATTGATATTAATAATCCGATTTGAAAAGGCTCAGCTAAATGTGAAAAATCATACTTAAACCCCTTTAATACAAGAATGGATGTAAAGAATCCGACCGCTGCACTTAGCAGTATGAAAATAACTTGTTTCATTTTATAATTCATCCTCCTCGATTATAAAAACTTTTTCAATTGGCTCATTAAAAATCCGGGCAATACGAACTGCAATTAACAGTGAAGGCATAAACTCTTCTCGTTCAATTAAGCTAATGGTCTGTCTAGATACTTTAGCGAGTTTTGCAAGTTGAGTCTGGTTTAATCCATCCCGCGCACGAAGCTCCTTCAATCGACTTTTCACTTTATCATCACCTCTTATACATATTATTGTAAAGGATACATTTCATTTTGACAAGTATATTTGTCAAAATGAAACACAAACTGGTCAATAGGCATACAAAATTCATACTTGCCATTAACATTCAATTCCTTCATTCTTCCCTAAATACAAAAAAGCACTGATCATTTACAGATCAATGCTTCTAATAGTTAATTATTCATTTGCTTCAATAAAATGTTCTTTATGCTTACTTTGAATAAAGAAAAACATGGACAATAGAATTGTCAACATAGCACTTATTAGTAAAATATTATAAAATAATACCCCTCCATATGACGTTGCATTAAAACATAACGTGCTAAATAAGAGAAGCAGAATTCCTAATCCAAACGCTAATTTCATAGATAAGTGGATATTCGCTTTACCCACTTTAACTAAGATTAAAGCCAATATATATATAATACTCAAATACATTAACAATGGAAAAAGTGGTTGGAACTTTGTCGCATATACAAAATAATCGAGTACAACAATTTCTTTTCCGGTAATGATATCAATACCTAAAAAATGAGTAAATGGTGTTGAATAACTCCATTCTAATTGATTTTCAATGATAGCACTTCCCTCATACCATGCTGAAAGTGTTGCGAATACAAATACAAACAGGCTAATCAAAAGGTGAATAATATATTTAAACATCTTATCACTGCCTTTATAAATGATAACTACTCAATTTTTTAGAACGCTTATGTAAGAGGATAGGTTCCACTATATGTCTATTTTCCCATCCACTATAAAAATTAACAATATTACATAAGTCCTATTATCGTTAAAATAAATAAGGTCTTTTTGATTAATTCTAAAAATATCCTATTATCAACATGAGCATTCATTTATTCTAAACTTAAGACTATAACCAATAATTTGAAGAAATGGGTGTCTATAATGAAAGACCGTTACCTTTGGATCGGGTTGTTTATTGTCGTATGTAGCATATTAGGGAATTCTTTATACTTCCAATCAAAACAGCTGGAGCAACCAATTTTTTTAAATCATTACTATGAAACGTACGCACAGCATGAATCTCCGCTAACCTTTTATTATCTTTCCAATATATCTGAACCAGTCGAGGTAAGTTATGTAACCATTGATGGCGTTACTTTTCAACCCTCTATTCATAATGTTTTTACAATGTGGACAAATGATCCATATATTCCTAACTACGAACAGAAATTTACTCATCATTACTTACAATCCGTAACTTTACAATTTCCTGTTCAGGATATTCCATACGCGGGCAAAGATGGTATATGGACATTTAATGAAATGAGAGTGACATTTACGAATGGGCAAACTATTGATGCAACTATTGGTGAGGTTAAAGTAATTAATACTCTCAATGACACAGACGCACTAGTAGAAAGGCGCGCTTCCACCGATAATTACAACAAGTCCAATTACTTGTCTGTTTTAAAACCAATAACCATTAACTCCATCACTATTCCTTTTTCTGAGGAAGTTTCTAAAAACGTTCTAACTAGAATCATGTTGGATCCTAAAGTCATTAATAATCCACCAACTTCACAAGACTTCCCTTTTTGGTACAAGGATAAATTTGATATAGAGCCAAATGAAAACAATGTGTACGTATCAAATGCTAATTTGTATCCAATTCATCTAGAACGTGATGATTGGATAAAGCTCTATACAACTTTTAATCCTAATCATAAAAGCTACTTCGAATTCTATATTAAGCTCCATGGAACCACTAATGATGGAGAGACATTTGAATACAACGTTTTAATCGGGGAACGTGTCTATCTTACACAGCAAGATGTAAATGAAATAATAGCTGAAAAGCAAGGAGGACATAAGAAATGAAAATCGACGATGCATTTCTTAAAATTTTTTGGGGCTTCCTATTAGTTTGGATTGATATTCGGATTATGATCGATATTCTAGCGGATCCCATTGGGTTCTACTTAATTTACTCAGGTATAAGGAGTATCGTTAGCAAAATCCCAATTGGAAAAAAGGCAGAAGTTATTGCTATTCTACTGGTTATCTTTTCCATACCAACAGTTCTCACCAGCGAACCTACTGCACCGGTATCTGGTGTCACTTTTTCTGAATGGAATTGGTATTTCACAATTTTAAATATAGCCGTATTAATACTTATCTTCTATATGTTTCAAATTATTAATGAGATCACAAAACAAAGTGGCAATCAAGCTTTTCATAAACGTGCATTTAGGATTGGAGTAATATACTTTATTGTAATGTTTATTACTCAAATTTCGAGTACCTTTGCTATCAATCTTCTGTTAGAGAGTCTGATGCCCATTGCCTTAATCTTACTAATTGCAGGTATCATCATGCATATTGTGTTTCTTGTACTTTTAGATGAAGTAAGGAAACTAAAAATAGAGCTTGATTGATAAGTTATAAAAACTTGTCAATTAGGCTCTATTTTTTCAAAAAACTTATATAGTAATTGCAGGTAGTGTACTTCCTGTTTCTAGCAATGTCTTTAAGTTGCTTAGAATTGCTGGCCAGCCATTATTAATTCCTTGAAACTCTGAATTTTCATCGTAAAAGTCAGTTGGTAGTAGATATTCATGTTTTAATATTAATTTCACAGTTTCATTCATTGGTTGGAGAGTAAACGTTACTTTTGGTTGTTGTTCACGTACAGATTGATCTTCAACCCATAGGAATGTATAGGAAAGTTGACTGGAGGGCTCATATTTGATTAAAACCCCTCGGTCTGTCAAAATGTCATATTCATCGTAAAAATGAACAGATGAACCCTCTTTCCAATCCGATTGTATCTTTCTACCAAACCAATATTTATCCGTATATGCTTTACTAGTTAACGCTTCCCATAGTTTCTCTGGAGTTGTTCCAATATATGACACATACTCAAATGTTAAATAACTCATGTTATTCCTCCCTATTTAACGTTTCCAACTAACAACACATCAAAATAATGTTGATATTGTCAAAAATATATTATATAATAAGTTTACTTGACCGAGCTAGTTGGGGAGGTAGCGGTGCCCTGTAACTTGCAATCCGCTCTAGCAAGAATGAAGTCCTTTCTTAGGTTGCCCGATATGTAGGGTCTGCCTTTTGCACGTAGCGTTGACGGCTGGGTCCTGCGCAATGAGTCCCCATGAACTATGTCAGATCCGGAAGGAAGCAGCATTAAGTGGTTTTACTCATGTGCCGTGGGGTAGCCTAACCTGAGCTAACGACCAAAGTAACGCTTATGGTCGGCTATCGAAGAAGGTGCTCGGACTTGTTATTACATAACAATTGATACCTATGACAAAATCAGATTCACTGGTTTTGTCATTTTTTATAGAGAAAATAAAAAAGTAGTAAAACCAGTATGGTCATACTACTTTTTCTTCATTAATTTGTATTTTCCTCTTTATTAGCTATTTTTTTATTAATCCCTCGATAGATCTGTGTTTGCATAGTTCCTTGAACAGCATGCTCAAGGAATAAATACCCCACAAGCTTTAAATAATTGTCATCGTCATACATTTTTCTATTTTGAATTTCCATCTCAGCTAAACTTTCATATGTAGCAAGAATTGCGTACGTATAATCCTGACCAGCAATCGGAATAAATACTTCAACAGAATGGTCATATTGATCGTTCCGATATTTCTTCATCTCTTGTAAATTTTCTATGGCCTCTTTAAATTTATCTTGTTTAATTTCAAAGGTTTGATACACATATACAGGCATTGGTTTTACTCCTTATCATATTAGCTTAAAACGAAATTTCATAATTTGTCCTATGTTGGCCAAGCAATGAATAGGATGGTAAAAACGATTTTTCCGTAACTAAAGGAGTTTTTATGATGAGCGCTTTTTTTGGATATGTCTTTCTTGGAATCTCACTTGCTGCTCCAATTGGTCCTATAAATGCCGCGCAGTTAACTAAAGGAATTTATGGCGGCTTTCTTCATGCTTGGCTACTTGGTCTAGGTGCAATGCTTGCTGATGCATTCTATATGCTTATCGTCTATATGGGTGTTTCACAATTTCTTGAAACTGCTTATATGCAGACATTATTATGGTCATTTGGATGTTTTGTCCTCATTTATTCTGGTGTTGATAGTATCCTTAGTGCCAAAAAAGAAGTAGATTTGAAATATATTAAAGGAAGAACACTTAAGAAATCCTTTTTATATGGTTTTTTACTATCCATCACAAACCCTCTGTCAATTCTTTTTTGGTTAGGTATTTATGGTTCTGTCCTTGTTGAAACCGTTTCAACGTATGATATGAATCACGTCATTTTATATAGTTCAGCAATCTTCGTTGGCTTATTTATTTGGGATATTACAATGGCCACGATTGCTAGCAGTTTCCGAAGACTACTAAAGACTAAAATGCTTAGTTTAATTTCCATCATATCTGGTCTATCTTTAATTGCATTTGGGTTATATTTTGGTGTACAAGCCATTAAACTATTGTTTTACTAAGACTGAAGACCACGAGGAAATTCTGTTTTGTTCTTTTTATTCCCTTTACGCATAAATAAAATTACAATCAAAACCACTACTATAAATAAAATACTTACAAAGAATCCAATTCGGTTTGTTTTATCGAGAATCGTACCACTGACTGCAAGTAATATTAAAAACATCGCTATAAATCGTTTAAAATGATCAAATTTTGTTGCTTTAATTAGTTTAGGAAACGAAACTAAAATAAAAAACCAATTGTATATAAGCATTAATCCTGCAGCTGTTGTAATGTATTCATATACTTGGTCTGGTACTAATCTTGAAATAATAATTGAAAGTACTAAAACAGAAACAGTTAGCGCTAAGGCAAATGGAGGTACTTTCAATTTTCCCTTTTTCGTAAAAATCTTTGGTGCATCCCCATCTTCAGCCATTGTCAATAACATACTCGTTACTGCAAATAAAGAGGCAGCCATCGTAGAAAACCCTGCAATTAAAATAGCTCCGATAAATACATGTGGGAAAAATGCCAAATTATATTCTGCAAGGGCAATAACAAATGGGCTTTCCTTTGCATTAAACTTGTCAAAATTAGCAAAACCTGATGCCAAAAAGATTGAAATTAAGTAGATCATCGTTAATATAATCAACATAACAGTTGTGGATTTAATAACTTCATTTTTATTCTGAAGTCTCATAGATAGAATACCCATAATTTCAATGCCCCCAAAGGCATAAAATCCAAATATAAGAGATGTCCACAAGCCGATAATCCCATTAGCAAATAGTGAATCCATCGAGTTAGGTATCGAAAAGTCACTAATACTTCCACCAAAATTACCAAACAAAATGAGAATTGCTAAAATAATAAACATAAAAATGGCAGCTACTTTCATCACTGCAAAAATATTTTCTACTCGTTCAAAACCCTTTGTACCGACTAAAACGACAATTATGCCGAGGGTTGCATAGATTGAGGCTAATATCCAAAGTGGTATATAAGGAAACCAAAAACGGGTAAGGATGGATAGTGCTGTTAATTGGCTACCTGCAATCAACATTTCAGAGAACCAATATACCCATCCACTACTAAAACCTGCCCAACGTCCATAAGCTT
>DATMFE010000193.1:0-5240 GCA_035556295.1 Ureibacillus sp. | reverse complement strand
AAAATAATTGACTCGCTGCTCATATTCGCGTTTTTCCATCCTCGAAGTGAACTCTGGTGCACTTTTTGTCTGCTTGCTTTTTCCATGAGTCTCTTTCCGATTCATAGCTAATTCACCATTCACAAATAATTGGTTCGTCATCTTCACTATTTTCTCCTATTCCCTCTATCGATGTTTTAACGGGATGGTCCTGTCTGGCACTGAATGTGACCTATGACCATTTACCCCCTCTGTAAGATTCGACAATATCCATCATTTTCTGTCCATAATTTAGTGTGATATATGAAAATTTTGGACTAAAAATAATAGAACCGACAATTCTTTCTTAAATCTATTCTTTATATAAAACACCGAAAATGTAATATAAAATGGCTATATGAATTTGAAGGGCATACTATTAGTTTTCTTAGAATTTTTGATCTATGGATAGTTAGGATTTACAATAATTGAATTTTGTCTATTTTTGTAATGTTTTGATATCTTTTGTAGAAACTATTTTTATTTTTCTAAATATAATCCATAATACTTTTGGTAAGATTCCAATCTTTTATGGAAATGGGAAAATTGAAATATTAAAAAAATATAATCTAAAATGGTCCCAATGAAGGAATGACTGATCTTGCAAGAATAAAATAGTAACAAGAATATTTTTTTACACCAACCGGGACATTTTATGTCATTGCGGGATAAATTATGTCCCTATCCATTTTGTTGCAATATATTCAAAATATATTAAAAAATTCAAGGAGGATTTATTATGCCAACAAACGTATTATCCTTAACAGCTTATCCTTTTTATATAAATGGGGAATGGAGAGAAAGTAAGTCTGGTGAAACAATAAAAATCACGTCACCTTATCTTAATGAAGTGTTTGGAGAAGTACCGGCGATTACAACTGAAGAGGTAGATGAGGCAATTTATTATGCTCAAATAGCCCAAAAAAATTGGGCAGATACTTCACTTCAAGACCGGGCAAAATTTTTGTATCAATGGGCAGATGAATTAGAAAACATGCAAGAGGAAATTGCTGAAATCATTATGAAAGAAGTTGGGAAAAGTTTTAATGATGCAAAGAGTGAAGTCGTACGTACTGCCGGTTTCATTCGATACACGGTAGAAGAAGCGATGCATATGAAAGGAGAGAGTTTAAAGGGAGATAGCTTCCCGGGCGGTTCTAAGTCTAAGATTGCGATTGTTGATCGTGTTCCACTTGGAATAGTCCTAGCCATCCCTCCATTTAACTATCCGGTCAATTTAGCTGCTGCTAAACTGGCACCTGCACTTATTTCCGGGAATGCAGTCATCTTTAAACCTGCTACACAAGGCGCGATCAGCGGGATAAAAATGATTGAGGCTCTTCACAAAGCAAACTTTCCAAAAGGTCTTGTCAATATCGTGACAGGTCGTGGTTCAGTTATTGGTGATTACTTGGTGGAGCATAAAGGAATTAATATGATTTCCTTTACAGGCGGAACAAATACCGGAACTCGCTTAGCGAAAAAAGCGGGCATGATTCCACTTGTACTTGAGCTTGGCGGGAAAGATCCTGGTATTGTGCGTGAAGATGCTGATTTAAATGAAGCGGCGAAACATATTATCAGCGGTGCATTTTCTTATTCCGGTCAGCGTTGCACAGCGATTAAACGCGTATTAGTTCATGACAGTGTTGCGGACGAGCTTGCTTCGATTTTAAAAGAAGAAATTGAAAAACTAGTGGTAGGTTCCCCGGAAGACGGCAGCACGGTTGTACCTTTAATTGATAAACAGTCTGCTGACTTTGTTCAAGGATTAATTGAGGATGCCATTGAAAAAGGCGCAACCCTTGTAACAGGAAATAAGCGTGAACACAATTTAATTTACCCTACTCTTCTTGATCATGTGACAGAAGACATGACCGTAGCTTGGGAGGAACCGTTCGGACCTGTGCTTCCAATAATCCGTGTATCCTCTGATGAAGAAGCGATCAAAATTGCGAATGAATCTGAATTTGGCTTACAGGCAAGTGTCTTTACCAAAGATATTAATAAAGCATTTGCGATTGCGAATAAAATTGAAACAGGCTCAGTTCAAATAAACGGACGTACCGAACGCGGCCCGGATCATTTCCCATTTATCGGTGTAAAAGGATCCGGAATGGGTGCGCAAGGTATCCGCAAGAGCATTGAATCGATGACGCGTGAAAAAGTAACTGTATTAAATCTTACTTATTAATCTAAAGTTGTAAAATTGTAACTTTAATTCCTAATAGAGGGGGCCTTGTTGGCCCTTCTTTGTTAATTTCCCTTGGAAGCTTTAAAAGCAATATACGTTGCATTGGCACCAGAAATTCCAGGGGTTCCACCAAATAAAAGGAGTTGGAAGATTTATGAAGAATACTAATAGCCTTACTATAGAGGAATTAGAAAGACGAATTGCTCATTTTGAGGATCGGCTTAAGGATTTTATTATTACCGAGGAACAAATTGAGCTTATCAAAGAAAGGTTAAGGGAACTAAAAAACGCAAAAGAGTGTTTATCATCGGAATGGGGTCGGTACCTGCCAGTAAGTAGCGTTACAGAAAGCAGGGCTTAGTATTCAGAAAATTGATTTACCCCTTAAAGTACTTTATTCATTGATCTTAAAAAGAATAGGCTGGTAATTGATTATATAGATGAAAATGGTTAGACATCTCAATATTTTGTATAACAAATATAATCCGCTCCTAAAAAACATTTTAAAGCGGAGACATGCATTATCAATCTTTCTGGCTCGATTTTTTGTAAATCAAAAAGAGGTGAGTAGATTGAAAACAAGACAAGAGATACTTGGAGAGTTGAAAACAGAATTGCTACGGATTGGTTCAACCAACCAACGGGATTATGATTTGTTGAAGAGGAAAGGACAAGTATATAGTACCACCATTTGTCGCAGGTTAAAGTTAAGCTGGCCTGAAGTCGTCAATCAAACTGGATTAAAGTTTTTTTCTACATAGAAGGAGCATTGGATAAGTCCAATGTTTATTCTTCCTGAGTACCAAAGTAACGGGGGCGTTAGTTCAATAACAATTAATTAAGGAACGCACATATTATACACATCTAATATGTGCGTTCCTTTTTTTATGTGTTTACGTGATTTACCCTAAACATAATAATACTAACGAATATTTCATTTTCATATAATATTATGCATTTGTATCTGCTTCATTACCTTTCAAAATCATTTCTTTATATGAAGTAATTTTATGTTCTAACATTTTATTCGTTTCTTTCAGTGTCTTTAACTGGTTTTCTATGGAACATTTATGATCTTCTAATAGTTTTAATCGATTAATTGCTGTATGTTCTCCTTCAGTATACAAGAAGGCATACTCTTTGATTTTTGTGATCGGCATTTGTGTCTCTTTTAATTTTAAAACAAATTTTAGCCATTGAAGATGCGATTCAGTATATTTTCTTTCTCCCTGTTCATTACGATCTGGAAGAATGATATTCTCTTTTTCATAGTAACGTAATGTATGTGTGCTAACTCCTACTAGTTGTGCCACTTCGCCAATTGTATACATAAAACCCTCCATTTTTAACCAATGCTAATCAAGTGTAAAAAATAGGTTTGACTTAGAGTTTGCTCTAACCACTATAATAAATCCGTAAAAGTTAACAATCAATTTTTGTTAGTATAACAAAATATTAGGAGGCAATAAAATGAAAAAATATACAGTTATTACAGGTGCAAGTTCTGGTATTGGATATGAAACAGCACTTGCTTTTGCTGCTCGTGGTAAAAATTTAGTCATTGTGGCACGTAGAACTGAGGAGCTTGAAAAACTAAAATCAGAGATCGTGAAAGTAAATGCAGAATTAGATGTCGTTATAAAAACAGTTGATTTATCAAATATAAAAAATGCTTATACATTATATGAAGATTTAAAGGAATATGAAATTGAAACGTGGATTAATAACGCAGGATTTGGCAATTTTGCATCAGTTGGAGATCAAGATTTAACTAAAATTGAGAGAATGCTTAATTTAAATATCGAGGCTTTAACTATTTTAACTTCTCTTTATGTGCGTGACTATTCAACAGTTGAAGGAACACAATTAATTAACGTTTCATCAGGTGGGGGTTATACGATTATTGGAAATGCAATCACATACTGTGCTTCTAAATTCTATGTAAGTGCCTTTACTGAAGGGCTTGCACATGAATTAAAAGAAAAAGGGGCAAGCATGCAAGCAAAAGTATTAGCTCCTGCTGCAACTGAAACTGAATTTGCAAAAGTATCGTATGATTTAGAAGAAAATGTTAAGTTTGAAGGACTTCTTCCTAAATACCATACAGCCAAAGAAATGGCAGGATTTATGCTTGATCTTTACGATAGCGAAAAAATAGTTGGAATTGTAGATGGTCTTACTTATGAATTTCAATTAAAAGATCCAATTTATCCTTATGCAGTAAGAATGAGAAGCTAATAAGGTTGATTTATCAGCGATATTCAAGGATTTTTCTGGATTATTATCTTTATACTTTTACGTATATAAGAAGTTCTTTACTAATTGTATTATCCTATCAAAAAGAGGTTCTTCCATTAGGAGAACCTTTCCTATATTTGTTCAACTAACAGGTTAGGTAAGTTCAAGAAGCTATCGAAAATTGATAGTAGGAATGGCTCAGTTTAGCGAACTGAGCCATTTTATTTTGATTACAAAAACAGATACAAACAGCGTTACAAAATTTATTATATTTTTGATTGCATTTTCGGGTTTTGCGATAGGAAGCGGAACCCGTTATTTTGTGGTTCTTCTATTTTTTTATAATTCCGACTTGACCGATTGGAATAATAGAATTATAGTATTGTTATTATATAAATAATAATATTTATAGGGGGATTATCGTGGATACATTTTTAATTATTATTAATATTGCCGTTTTCCTACTGCTTGTTCTTGGATTGTTCGCAATGCAGAAAAAGCATGTGTCTTTTTCTAAGCGTGTCTTTACTGCACTGGGTTTAGGGATTGTTTTTGGATTTATCATTCATTTGATTTATGGGACAACGTCCGACGTTACAGTAAAATCTATTGATTGGTTTGCAATCGTTGGAACCGGGTATGTAAAACTATTGCAAATGGTTGTTATGCCGCTTGTGTTTATCTCGATTGTTGGAGCGTTTACGAAATTAAAGTTGACTAAAAACATCGGGAAAATTAGTTTTCTTGTGATTGCTATTCTTCTTGGAACGACCGCTATTTCAGCAGCGAT
>DATMFE010000192.1:0-3564 GCA_035556295.1 Ureibacillus sp. | reverse complement strand
CCCAGAAAAAATCCGTGATGTTATTGGTTCAGGTGGTAAAACAATCAATAAAATCATTGAAGAAACTGGCGTAAAAATTGATACAGAACAAGATGGTACAATTTACATTTCTTCTACGAATGATGCAATGAACAAACGTGCCAAAGAAATCATCGAAAACATCGTTCGCGAAGCTAAAGTAGGCGAGTACTACATGGCAACAGTTCGTCGTATCGAAAAATTCGGTGCATTCTGTGAAATCTTCCCTGGTAAAGATGGTTTATTACACATCTCTGAAATCCAAGAAGAACGCACTGCGAAAGTTGAAGATGTCCTAAAAATTGGCGATCAACTATTAGTAAAATGTATCGAAATCGACAATCAAGGCCGCGTAAACTTATCTCGTAAAGTGGTCATCAAAGAAGAAAAAGAACGCGCTGAACAAGCTCAACAATAATTATGAATCGTAAGTGGCTCTGGACACTGTAATTGCAGTGTGCCAGGCACTATTTTAAATAAATGTTGGCACTGCGGCTGCGGCAAGGTGCCACGCATTTTATTAAAAGGCAAGCAGGAAATGAAGAAAGACTTCGTTTTCTGTTTTTTATTTTGGCTTGAAATTGTTAATTGTCGGGATTACTTGGAAAAATGTCGGGATTCTTTGAAATTTTGTCGGGATTCTTCAGTAAATTTAGTGATTCAAATGCTTTCGTAAAAATGTCGGGGTTAATTAAAAAAGTGTCGGGAATTTTCGATTTTTTGTCGGGAATATTTGAAAAAGTGTCGGGATTATTCAGTAAATTTAGTGATTCAAATGCTTTCGTAAAAATGTCGGGATTAATTAAAAAAGTGTCGGGAATATTCGAATTTTTGTCGGGAATATTTAAAAAGTGTCGGGATTCTTTGAAATTTTGTCGGGATTATTCAGTAAATTTAGTGATTCAAATGTTTTCGTAAAAATGTCGGGATTAATTAAAAAAGTGTCGGGAATTTTCGATTTTTTGTCGGGAATATTAAAAAAAGTTTCGGGATTCTTTGAAATTTTGTCGGGATTCTTCATGAAATTTAAGTGATTAGTTCAAAAACTTCGGATTCCCAAGGAGAATAAAAATAGAGATGAAGCTCGACACTTCATCCCTACTAAATTTATTTACAACTCTTGTCTAAGAGCTTGAATTACTTCAATTTTCGTTGCTTTTCGAGCAGGTCTCCAGCCGGATAGGATCGCTACAAAGATGCTGATCCCGCCTGCAAGTAACACAAGGCCAAGAGGAATAATGGAAAAGGTAATCCCCTCCATGTCCATAGAATCTTCTGATAGTGCAAAGGATACGATAGATGGAAGTAACGCATTGATTACAAAACTTAAACCGTAAGACACAATCACCGCTAAAAATGTTCCTAGTAATCCGATGATGGCACTTTCCATTAAAAAGAGTCGTTGAATAATCGATGGGGATGCCCCGATTGCTTTTAGTACCCCAATTTCACGAGTTCTTTCCGTTACCGCCATCGTCATTGTATTAAAGATCCCGATGGAAGCTATTAATATCGAAATAGTCCCAATAAAGATAAGTCCGATTTTGAAAATTAAGAAGAATAAATCCAGTTCTTTCACTTGCTCAATTGGAGAATATACTTGATAGTTGTTTTCTTTTAATTCATCTAATACAGTCATGACATTATCTAATGTATCCACATAAATTGTTGTCGCTGGATATGAAACTACATTTGGTTGTGCTTGTAATAAATCATCACTGAATAAAATGCTGCTGTCGACGAGAAATTCATAATCTGGTTCATCTAAAATACCTACAATTGTATAAGTGCTGCTTTCATCTAAATATTCCATCGACTCAGGGTCCATAAACTGAAGCACGATTTCTTTATTTAAAATCTCACCTTTATATCCTTCTCCTAAACCATCATACCAAGTGCCGTTTTCTTCCGCTTCTTTTGATTTTTGATTCATAATTTCTCGATCTTTATCATTTAATAGACGTTGTGCGAAATGGTAACCAACTACGATTTCATTTGCTTTTTCCGGAAGTCGTCCTTCACTTAATGTAGAAGGAAGCTTTGCTTGATCTTCCATATTAACAGCGATCCCCATAGATTCCGCTTCACGGTCTTCAAATGTTGAACGAACGGAGCCAGAAATTTCATGTCTTGTTAATACAACATTTACATGGTCAATTTCTTGGATTTCTTCCATTTGATCTTGAGTTAATGGCTCATCGCCCCAAAGATTAATTTCTGTAATGTCTTCTTGATTTAAAATTTCACCTTTTATGGTAGCTTGAAGGCCGAAACCTACTGAAGCAAGGACGATTAGAAAGGCACAGCCAATCATTGCTGCAAGGACCGTCATCGTGACGCGAAGTTTATTTTTTCTCATATGTTGTAAAACGAATGAAAGTTGATCTTTAAATAACATGTTTAACATCTCCTAACAATAAACCATCATGCATGCGAAGCTTTCGGTCGCCAATTTGAGCAACTTCTTCATCATGTGTAATGATTATAAAAGTAATATTTTCGGTTTTATTTAAATGTTGAATCAAGTCGAGAATCTCTTTCTCAGTTTGTGAGTCAAGACTCCCTGTTGGCTCGTCCGCTAAGATAATTGGCGGATTTGTGATTAAGGCACGTGCGATAGAAACGCGTTGTTGCTGGCCACCTGAAAGTTCATTTGGATAGTGGTCTGCATATTCTGCTAAGCCTACTTTTTCAAGAATTTTTTCAACATTATGTTTACGAATGGCGGATTTAACGCCTTTTATTTTCAAAGGGAGTTCCACATTCTCGAAAACATTTTGATTCGGTAGCAATTGAAAGTTTTGGAAGATAAAGCCGAAGTTTTCTAAACGAAACGAAGCACTTTGTTTTTCATTAAACTTAGCGATTTCGGTTTTGTTTACTTTGATGGAACCAGTGTCAGGTTTCATAAATCCTGCGATTACTTGAAGAAGGGTTGATTTCCCAGAACCACTTTTCCCGACGATCGTAATAATTTCACCTTGCTGTATATGAAATTGAATATCCTTCAACACTTCAATTTTCTTCTCTTTCCCTTTCTTGCCGATTTTAAATGTATGGCTTAGTGACTGAACTGTAATCATAATCTCATTCCTTTTTTATTGATTTACTAGTTTCAAGTCTACCCAGCGAATCTGAAGAAAAGGGGAGGGGATTTATGAAGATTTTCTTAAGAAATGATGAAAGATGAAGAATTATTGGGGATAAATATGGGATGGAAAGTGAGTAACCTGTTTCGTAGAGGCGTTCTATGAAACAAATGGTGGAGGAAAAGAGGTTGAAATGTTTCATAGAAGCATTCTATGGAACAAAAGCAAGACAAATAGTGGGAGAACTGTTTCATGGAGACGCTTCATGGGAAAAGATCTGCCTAACAGTGCCTGTACCAATCCGAAACTAATTAATTATAAGGTAAATGAGCAGCAATCCAGAAACAACAGAAAATCTCTACCCGGCTTAGCTATATCAAGCAGCTAACATCCTAAACAAACTCATCAAAACCCCCTCAGTTGAATCCTCCGCCACTTTAGCATATGATTATTAAAT
>DATMFE010000191.1:0-1848 GCA_035556295.1 Ureibacillus sp. | reverse complement strand
GCAATAATAGCAAAAATAATATACAGAATACGAAATATGTTAATCCACTTTTTCTGTTTAATCGTAACCACTCCTTTGCTTATTTTACTCCAACATAGAATATTATAACTTTACTAAACAACTTGTTGCAAAATTTCTTCTCCCTTTGACTGATTACCTTTTATTCTAACGGTAAACAAATTTCTACACTCGTCCCTTTGTTTACTTCACTGTCAATACTAAGAGTTCCTTGATGCTGTTGGATAATATTAAAGCAGATCATTAACCCTAACCCGATTCCGTCTTCTTTAATACTGTAAAATGGTTCACCTAAATGTTTGATGCGTTCTTTTGAAATTCCTACACCTTCATCAATAATTTGAATATGAATATGATTGTTGTCCTTTTTTCTCAGCTCAACTTTAATTTCTCCTCCGGAAGGCATTGCTTCAATCGCATTCTTAAGAATGTTTATAAACATCTGTTTCATTTGATTGCTTTCACAATATACAAAAGGCATTTCTCCATATGAGTTAAGTTCAATAAAGATGTTTTTCATGGTTGCTTGAGGCTGCAACAATAAAATCACTTGTTGAATTAACAGCTGCAAATCAATCGACTGAAATGTTACGGCCTGTGGTTTTGCCACAGACATGAATTCATTTGTAATCATTTCAATACGCTCAATTTCAGAGGATATAATGTTCATATAGGTTAACTCTTCTTTACTCGCTTTTTCAGTTAATAACTGCATAAACCCTTTGATGGCTGTTAAAGGATTTCTAATTTCATGAGCAATAGCTGTAGCAAGCTGCCCGACCGCTGCTAATTTCTCAGATTTCTGCAGCAGCTCTTCTGTTTTTAAGTACTCTGTTCTGTCTCTTGAAACAATAAGAAGCACTTTTTTGTTTTCTATATTGAACAACTTTCCACTATATTCTAGTTTTTTTATTTCGCCGGACTTAAACGTAAACTGTGATTGCAGCGTAAAAGAAAGATTTCCGTTGCGAATTTCTTCGACTGTTTTTTGAACAATGTCAGAATCTCTAGGTATAATATCGTGGCAAGGCATGGATAAAAGCTCTTCTCTCGTATATCCAAAGCGCTTACATCCAGCTTCATTTACTTCAACAAAACGAGAAGGAAAATGATCCGATCCTATTTCAAGTAAATAAATTGCGTCGTTTGCGTACTCAAATAACGTGCGATATTTCAACTCACTTTCTTTAAGCCTACGATGCAGCAAGTCAAGCTCTTCCTTTGCTTTTTTAGCTTCAGATATATCCACACATACTCCAGACAAACCTACCAACTCATCTTTCCCATTAAAAATTGGAGAAATGGTGATACGAAGGTCTACTAAACTTCCATCTTTACGAGCTCTTACAACTTCTACTCGATTGATTGCCTCTTTTTCAGCAACAGTCTTTTTTATATTCTCATGTACATCCTCACTAAAAGCTCCTGCTATATCGTAATATTTTTCCCCAATGACTTCATGGGATTTCCAGCCATACACTTTTTCATAAGCTTCATTAACTCGCAAGATTCGCCCTTCTAAATCAGTTATAATAACCGCATCCATGTGATGATTAATAAAAGACTCCAGCTGTTCTTTCGTATATTCTAATTCTTTTTTCATTATTCTGACAAAAAAAGAATCTTCTTCATCCTTACATGAATCTGATCCAGCATAAGCAGCTTCTTCTGCTACAGCGTAAAATTTACGATAAAATTCTATCGTCGCTACGGCTACTCCCAGTCCGAGAATTCCGAACACTAAATATTCTATTTCGCTATAAAACGGCGACTGAATAGGTGTATTCCAGAAGTAATTTGTCAGTAAGACATGAACGATAAAATGAATAA
>DATMFE010000190.1:0-8110 GCA_035556295.1 Ureibacillus sp. | reverse complement strand
AACTTTTGTAATGGTTGAAAATAGCAAAAACATCCGGAAATCAGCTATAATAGAGAGGTTTTTTGAAGACTGATTTTAAGGAGATATTATGTCGACATTGAAAAAAATTACCCCTTCATATGATCCATGGGAAGCCTATTTTTCGATCAATAGGAATAGATAATAGCTGGGAAATGGTACTAGCAGGGGTGATGGTATCTGCTGAAACGATGCTTACCAACGCAAACTTCTAAAATTAGAAAAAATCCATCTTAAGACTGTCAATGAAATACTATGTCAGAGATATGAAATTCACTCCACGTATCTAAAGTTATAAATCTTACTCCTTACCAAAATACTGTTATAATTACGTATATAAGGTATAGAGGGGGAGCGCAAAGTGAAAACTGAGACTCCAAAAAAACTAGTAGCAATCTATGTTAGGAAATCAAGGTTAAAAGATGCAGCCGCTATCGAGATTGAAAAACAGACCGAGCTATTAACCAATTATGCAGCAGCAAACAATATGGACTATGAAGTATTTTCCGAGGAAGGAAGCTCAGAGGATTGGAACAGACCCGAATTACAGCGCATGCTACGAGAGCTAAAGTGTAACATATACGACGGAGTGCTAGTTACCGACCAAGACCGACTCACGAGAGATAGAACAGACTTCGGGATATTCGTACGCTTTATGAGGGCTGAGGGCTTAATGTTATTTACGCTAAACAAGGCCTATAATTTCTTAAATGACGACGACCTTTTCTTATCGGGCATACAATCGGAAATGGATAATCACTTTTTGCTTATGACCAAGCGTAAACTACGTAGAGGACGTATACAAGCAATAAAAACGGGCGTTTGGTTTGGTATAGCTCCGTACGGATACAACAAAGACTCTACTACTAAGAAGCTCGTACCTAATACGAAAGAATCCAATGTTGTAAAATCAATTTTCGATATGTACGTAAATAAGGGCATGAACCAAGCCGAGATTTGCGAAAAGTTAACTTTAATTGGACAAATGACGAGAAAGCAAGGGAAGAAAGAGGACCGCCCTTTCACAATTAGAGCTATATCGCTAATCCTAGGTAACGTAGCGTACAGAGGTATCGTTCACTATGAGCTTGAAGGCGTAGAGCCTATTCACGTAATAGACGCACATGCAGCTATTATAGACGAGAATACATTTAATAAAGCGCAGGTAATAAGAGAGCAAAATAGGAAAGTGCCACAGACTTTACATAGGGGCGTATATGCTCTCTCGGGGCTGCTTGTGTGTCCTAAATGCGGACAGACACTATCTTTTTGTATGAAGTATAATAAGCGCTCAGCTAGAAATACGCTCAATAAGGCCGAGCGAGAGCTATACGTATTAAATTGCTATGCGTCCAAGTCACAGAAAACTAAGAGCGAGACTGCTGTACGCTGCTCTAATAACGGCGTAAAAGCCAGTAGGATAGAAGACGCACTCTTTCAACAGCTACGGATACAGTTAGAAAAGATAGACGAGGAAATAGAAGTAGTACTTTCCGGAGCTAATAGGTTCATAGACTCAGTAGAATCGAAGCAACAAGTACTAGATAACCGATTTGCGCAGCTAGAAGAGCAAAAGAAGCGTGTACAGAACGGGCATAGAATGGGGATCTATTCGGACTATGAAGCTATAAGCGAAATTAAAGCTATTAGAGTTAAGCAGTTATTAGTAACGCAAGAGCTAAGAAACATGGAGGGAGCAAGTGTAAAAGCCGAAGTAGACCGTAAGAAACAGACCAAGCGCAAAATAGAGCAGATACTTTCGATGGATACTACAGACCTAGTTAAGACAAATAAACTACTTCACGAAGTTATCCACAAGGTTTATTACTGGAAGGAGCGCAGTGACAGTAACGGCGAGAAGTCTTTCGAGATACTAATAGAATTAAAAGAATAGTCAGCTAATGCATGCTTTATTGATGACACGTGAAACAACTGATAACAATATAATAATTATGCGTAGGAGAAGACAAGGATATAAACGAACAAAGACGACTATATAAAGAGAATACCCCCACTTTAATAGTATAAAACATGTACTCTATCGGCCCATTTCCCAACAAACCTAACAAAGATAAATGTAAATTTATATCTAAAAACTACATTTTTTTACCACGCTTTCACCTCTTTTGAGTATTACTTACACTTCCTTTTTCTTCAATATCAAGGGATATCTATATAAAGCTATTGCTTCCTTATTGTCTAAAAGGATGAGAGATTTATTACAATCTGTGTATAAAGATGTTTTGTATTGACATAAGTTATTCTAACTGCTCATAATAATAAGTTATGAATAAGATAGGAGTAATTGATATGAATAGACAAGTAACCAAACCTAAAAGCACTCCCCAAAATGATGCATGGGAGGCTTATCTAGATGTAGAGAAGTATGGAAAAACAACTCTATCAAGTATAGAATTTACTACCACTCATCTCTGTAATATGAGATGTGCTCACTGTGCTGTGGGGCATACTCTTGTAACTAAGGACTCTGAGGCATTACCTCTAGAGCTTTTACTACAAAGATTAGATGAGGTTTCTACATTGAGGACTATGAGCATTACAGGTGGAGAGCCTATGATGTCCTTAAAGTCAGTAGAAAACTATGTACTGCCTTTATTAAAATATGCTAATGAGAGAGGCATTTATACTCAGATAAACTCTAACCTAACATTAGACTTAGACAGATATAAGCTCATAGCTCCTTATTTAGATGTATTACATATCTCTCATAATTGGGTAACAGAAGATGAGTTTATAGATACAGGCTTTGCTATGATGGAAAGAAAGCCTACTAGGGAACAGAGGAAAGCATTGTTTGACAGGATGATAAGTAACTCAAAGGCTCTATCTGATATGGGAGTTTTAGTATCTGCTGAGACAATGTTAAATAACAGGACAGTACCTCACATAGAAAAAATACATAAGCAGGTTGTTGAGGAGATGGGATGCAAAAGGCATGAGATTCACCCTATGTATGACAGTGGATTTGCTGGTATGACTGCATCATCCGGGATGCAAGATTCATTACTTTCCATGTACCCAAGTGACTTTGCTAGCAATCTTGAAACCTTATCACTAAGTGAAATTCGAGAAGCAATACATCACTTACTGGATGTAAGAGATGAGAAGGTCTGGATGTTGTTTGGGACGCTTCCATTTTATGCTTGCAGCGATATTCAAGAGGATCAAGCTCTTTTACAACGTTTGTATAAAAGTAAAAATGTTACCGTCAGAAATGACCCGGATGGTCGTTCGCGATTGAATGTGAATATTTTTAACGGTGATATTATTGTGACAGATTTCGGTGATACCCCGCCATTAGGCAATATCCAAACTACCAATCTATTAAATGCTTATCAAGTATGGCAAGAATCCTCTGTAGCCAAGGAATTAAGTTGTCATTGCCCAGCTGCTGCCTGCTTGGGACCTAATATCTTAGTTAAAAATAGTTACTATCAAAATATGGATTTTTCTATTCAGAAAGCTAAAATCACAAAGTGAATTTAGAATACAAATTGGCGGGCTTAAAAAGTCGGCCAATTTGTTTTTTTATTAAACTTTTCAATTAGGCCCATTCTTGCTGTTTTCAGGCTTTAACTCTTAACCAAATTAATACAATCTGTCCATCTGTATATTCATGAGGATACAAAAATTTTATAATGGTTATACTGGTCGTTTCCTGTTCAAATCCATTAATTGAATGGTGAATTTAAACCTAGTTAGTAAATTTTCCAATAGCAGGTGGGATAAATCATGAAAGTTTTACTTGCAGAACGGGATGAATTAGAAAGAAAAGGAATGAAATGGCTTCTATTAACTAATCAAGTACCAATTGATGAACTAAAGGAGACAAGTAGCGAAGAGGAGTGCAGGGCATTATTGGTAGAATGGAAGCCAGATATTTTAGTCATGGAGCTTGAGATGTTTCAACCCAATCAGCGGGAAAGTTTATTCCGGACTGTAAGGAATATGAGGATTCAAACAATTATGCATACAAGTCATAAAACCTTTCAGGCAGCAGAACAAGCGGTAAAAATAAAGGCAGAAGCTCTGTTTGTTAAACCATATGCTATCGATGAATGGTTGAAGGCATTAAAACAAATTATACGCAACCAAAGAAATATTCCCAAAAAAGAGGGAGAAAGCTCGTTATATCATGGGTGGGCATATGATCTGTTATTTGGACGGGTTATCAATGAGTCATTTATGAATGAACAAATTAAAAATTGGGGATATGATCAAGTACCGAGTATCGTGGCCGTTTTATCTCTAGATCAACAAAATAAAAAAGAATTTGAACCTATCACATTGATTCAGTTTATTCATGATGAGCTTCAGGAATATCGTCCATTTGTTTTGTCAGTTGATGAACATATAGCCCTTCTGGTTAGTGAGGAATATCTACCAAAAGGCAATAATCCCATCAATTCACTATGGCAGGTCATGATGGTATTTTGTGAACGAATGAAAGAAAGAAATCTTTCCATTTCTGTTGGAATTGGAAATCAGTATGATTCAGCGAAAATTCTTTATAAATCATATTTCGAGGCAAAGCAAGCACTGCTTCGCCGATTTTATTTTGGCGGCAACCAGGTTTTCCCTTCAATGACTAAAAATATACATGACCAGTATGAACATTTCCTCTCCCCAAATGAAAGTGATGAATTAGCAAGGTATTTAAAAGAAGGCAATCGGGATATGGTGAAAAACTGGTTTTATCAGGTTTTTGGAGGATTTCCTTATGAAGATGGGAGTTATCCTCACTCTGACTTTGTCCGAATTAAGTTAACAAATGTTCTCGCACATATTCGCCGTTTTATGGCGGAAAGACAATTTTTGTTTCACTGTGATCCTGAATATCAAGAAGTGTTTCACGAAGTTTTATATGGAGAGGTATTATACGATATTATCCAAAAAATTCTCCGGTTTTGTTTTTTTCTTTTTGACCAATTGGAAAAAGAAAATTCACAATATGGTTCCCAGTTAATTAAAAAAGCGGTCCAATATTTGGATCAGTTTTACAATCAACCAATAACATTAGATGTTGTATCTGATGTTGTCGGAAGAAGCAGTCAGTATTTTAGTTCACTATTTAAACAGCAAATGGGCAGTACCTTTACGGAATATCTTCTGGCAAAAAGGATTGAAAAAGCAAAAGAATATTTAAAAACGACTTCTATGACGGTTTCAGAAGTGGCTGAAACTGTTGGCTATTCTGATCCTAATTACTTTAGCCGTGTTTTTAAAATGGTTGAAGGAGACTCACCAAGGGCATGGAAAACGAAAAATTGTGCGGATATATTAAAATAATCCAGCTTGTTTGATGAAAGAATATGAAATAATTGAAGAAAGTAATAAATATTGCTAAATTTCGGAATATTCTCTATGGATATTCCTTTCTTTTTTAATTACCATTAAAACTAATAAAACACTTAAATATCAAGGAGGAATTTATATGCATTATTCACCAAAGAAAGGTCAACATCATGGCTTACCATATGACCCCTTTAAAAGTAGTGCTATACCACGCCCTATCGGATGGCTTTCAACCAGATCTAAAGATGGAGTAGATAATCTTGCGCCATACAGTCAATATCAAAATCTTACCTGGGATCCACCTATGGTCATGTTTGCGGCAAATCAGTCGATATATGGTGGAAGGAAAGATACGGTTCGAAACGCTGAAGAAACTGGTTGGTTTGTTTGGAACATGGCTACTTGGGATTTACGTGAAGCAGTAAATATTTCCGCAAAGGCGTCTTCGGCAGATTTTGATGAATTTAAGGCTGCGGGTGTGACGAAGAAAAGCTGCATTGAGGCCCCTGTGTCACGTGTTGCCGAGTCACCGGTTCAATTCGAATGTGAATATGTTCAGACCATTAGAATACCAACTAGTAATGAGGTTTCTACTGTCGATATTGTTATCGGACGAGTAGCTCATGTGCATATCGCAGATGACATCATTCTACCTAGTGGGAAACTTGATATATTGAAAATTAAACCGATTGCTCGCCTTGGATATTATGATTATACAGTTGTCAACAATATATTTGAAATGAAGGCACCAGCTGCTAGCAAAGAAGAGTTGGCTGGCCTTGAGGGTCGAAATGTTTAAGGACACAGTTAGGAAATCTATTTGAAGATAAATTTATTTGTTTGTCATAGTTTATTCATGAACGTTTTAAATGACTATTGAGGCTATGTTGTGGTCCTTAGGTTAAATCAGACATGCCTCATAGACTTTTAATACACGCGGGCATGAAAACGCTTTCTGTAGATTCGATAATATATTTTTAAAAGGAGGAATGGGAATGAAAATGGAACAGCGGAGTATTGAATTTATCCCAGAATCGGAACGTCATGGGAATGTGCGAAACTTGTTTCCGCTTTGGTTTTCTGCTAATTCACATATGACCACTGTGGTAACAGGGGCACTTGCGATTAAGTTGGGTTTAAGTCTGTGGGAGGCCGTAATTACTATTATTCTTGGAAATGCCATAGGTGGAATTATTATGGCATTACAATCTGCCCAAGGCCCTAAATTGGGTATTCCTCAAATGATTCAAAGTAGAGCACAATTTGGAATAATCGGAGCCATTTTTCCTCTAATACTCGTCATAATGATATATGTCGGATTTTTTTCCGTTGGAACTGTTTTTGGAGCCGAGGCACTTTCCGGAGTATTTCATTTATCCTATCCTGTATCTGTAGTAATCGTCAATGTTTTAGCTGTTATATTAGTTATATATGGTTATGACTTTATCCATCGTTTTGAAAGATATATATCCATTCTCTTCTTTCTGTTATTTATCTACTTGACTTTCCGGCTTCTTCAACATCCAATCCCAGTTCATATACAAGATCATACATTTTCCTGGGGCTCATTTTTGCTTGTTCTGTCCATTATGGCGTCTTGGCAATTGACCTATGGTCCATACGCTGCTGATTATTCTAGATATTTACCAACAAATACTCCCAAGAGATCGACTTTTTTATATACCTATCTTGGGTCTGTATTTGGGGCTAGTTGGTTAATGATTATTGGAGCATTGGCCACTATCATCGCTCCCAAACAATCTGCGGAGATGGTATCCTATCTTGCAGGTGTCTCAGGTCCTGGTTTAACAACCATTACTTATGTAATAACCGTGCTTGGTGTATTGGCTATCAATACATTGAGTTTATATGGCGGTTTTATGTCGGTTGTCACTACAGTCAGTGCTTTTTCAAAGTGGAATTTCAATTCTAAAAGCCGGATTCTTTTCATACTAATCCTGCCTATAATTGGAACATTTTTAAGTATCTGGGGGCAAGGCAACTTCCTGAATAATTTCTTCAATTTCTTGCTTCTTTTGTTGTATTTTATGATCCCTTGGTCAGCTATTAATATTGTGGACTTCTATTTGGTAAGGAAAGGGAAGTATAATGTTCATGCAGTATTCAATCCAAATGGTGAATATGGACGAGTCAACTGGATTTCCATTACCGTGTATTTCTTTGCTGTCCTTGTTCAATTTCCGTTTATGAATACGGGGCTATATGTTGGCGTAATTGCAAAATATTTAAATGGGGCGGATATTGCCTGGATTGTCGGGCTTATCGCAGCCTCAGTTTTATACTATTTCCCTATGAAGAGAAAGGTTGCCCAGATCGAGAAAAGCCGGTCGCCCATTCAAGATGCAACTTTAGAACAATCTTAGAAAATAGGGGATTTAACTCTGTTATAACGTTTGTATAAAATGAAAAATGTAATAGAATCATCAGTAAATAAAAAAAGTCGTAAAGCACTTTGCCTTTACGGTTTTTTTTATTTTAAATGTGAAATGGACCATACTTAAGAAACTAATAATTAAGCGGATTTACAAAATCCACTTTATTCCAATGATATATCCTTTATACTAAACGTATTGATATTAATTTAGGGGGGATTTTTATGAAAATTTTAGTAGTGGGTGCTGGTGCAGTAGGAGGGTATTTTGGTGGAAGGCTATTAGAAAAGGGTGAGGATGTTACGTTTCTAGTTCGAGAAGGAAGAAAGAAGCAACTAGAAGAAATGGGACTTGTAATTGAAAGCATTCATGGTAACGTAACC
>DATMFE010000189.1:0-2183 GCA_035556295.1 Ureibacillus sp. | reverse complement strand
AGTTCAATCGCTTCAACAATACGTTGATGTTCCCTAAATACATTTCTTCTTTTATGCGCTAACTCTGTATTAGGCTGAAGGGTAATACTCAACGCTTTTTCATATAATACAGAAAGATTTTCAATGGTCTGTATCATAATGGGATTATGAGTAGCACGGACAATAGAACGATGAAAATCAATATCTGCCTCTATGCCACTTTTTCCTTCTTCTACACATTCTTTTTCAAGCTGGTGTAAAATCAACTTCATTTCCTCTAGTTCTTCCGGTGTTCTTCTTATCGCAGCAAGATAAGCTGCTTCTGGCTCCACCGCTTTTCTCATTTCAAATAGGAATTTAATACTTTGAACATCATCACTTTCCACTTTAATTCCTTGTAGCAAAGCTGTATTCGTCGATTCTTCAACATAACTCCCTCCTCCTTGCCTAGAAGTGATAACCCCAGAAGCACGTAGAACACTTAAAGCTTCCCGAATTGGCACTCGACTTACTCCAAATTGACTTGCTAGTTCCATTTCAGTCGGTAGTTTTTCCCCGGGTACATATTTTCCTTTCTCTATCATTTGCAATAATTCTCTAGAAATAATCTGCGAAATCTTTTCTTTTGGAGACATCACTCTTTACCTTTCCTATCTTATATTATTTAGATAATTTTGTAATAATTATATAAATTTGTCATACAAATTTCCAGTTTTATTTGGAGTTTTTTAGATAAATATCATATAAGTTACAAAAAGTTAAGAAAAACTCTATCGTCCTCTGATAATTTGTCATACAAATTCTAAGATAATTAGGAAAGGGAGACTATATACATCCAAATTGATTTTCCCACATCATTACATCCTATCTAGCTGGCGGAGCAATTTTTGCAGATTAAAAATAGTTTTAAATATCATGTACGAACTAAAGGCTGAAACCCTTAATAAATCAAGAATTTCAGCCTTTTTAATTTAATGACATATAAAGTGAAACTTCCATCAGTGGGAGTTTTTCTTCCTCCCCCACTGATGGTTAGTTGAACCAATCGGACCTTTACGGACAGTTGTCCCCCATCTATCTTCCTTGTTCACTCGGATTCTTGAGGCGGGGGTCTTACTGCCCGTTAAGAGTGGGATAAACAAAATCAACTCTCGCCTTGCAAAGAAAGATTATATTTCTTTAACTTTCTAACAACAGTAGGTTGGCTCGTATCTAGTCGCTGTGCCAACTCATATGTTGTCGTACAGTGCTCCATAGCACATACAATTGCTTGTTTTTCAGCTCGCTCAATTGCTTCTTTTAAAGTTACAGAATCTAAAGATATAGATGAAGAAGATAAAAAATCTGCTTGATATTCTGGAGGTAAATGTTTAACCGTAATGACATTATCTTGTGTCAGCAATACAAGTCTTTCAACTAAATTAGATAGCTCTCGTATATTTCCCGGCCAATGATATTGATAAAGAAAAGACCTAAGCTCTTCACTTATGCTTTTATTCAGTTCATACCTCTCATTCATACTTTGTAAAAAATACGAAACTAACGGTAAAATATCTTCTCGTCGTTCAGCTAAAGGGGGGATCGAGATGGGAATCACATTTAAGCGATAAAATAAATCTTCTCGGAAAGTTCCATCCGCTACCATTCCACGCAAATCCCGGTTTGTCGCTGCAATAATTCGAACGTTGATTTTCTTTGACTTAACCGCACCAATTCTTTGTACTTCACGTTCTTGAATAACCCGAAGCAGTTTAACTTGCAGATTCAGCGGCAATTCACCTACTTCATCCAAAAATAGAACCCCCATATCCGCTAATTCAAACAATCCAGGTTTCCCTTGTTTATTAGCCCCCGTAAACGCACCGCCTTCATAGCCAAACAGCTCTGACTCCAGTAAATCAGGAGGAATAGCCCCACAGTTCACCTTAATAAATTTACCTTGCATCCTTCGATTGCTTTGATTGTAAATAAACTTCGCTAAAACATCCTTTCCGACCCCAGTTTGTCCTAAAATTAAGATGGTTGTATCGACATTTAATACACGTTCAGCAACCTCATACAGTTGTCTCATCTTTTCACTATTAATCACGATTTGAGAAAAGGCGTTTTCTTGATTTCCTTTTAATCGTTCAATTTCTTTTTGATAGCTTTTGTTTAACTCATTAGCTTTTCGAAGGGCTGTTTGCAGTTCCATTAGCTCTGAT
>DATMFE010000188.1:0-1675 GCA_035556295.1 Ureibacillus sp. | reverse complement strand
TTCTCTTAATTTATATTATAGATAATATCCCTTTTTTTTACAACTTTATTTCGAAGGTACCATATTTCTGTTTTAAAAAACAAAAAACACAATTCAACTTCTTAGTCGATTGTGTTTTTCATTTATTTTAACACTAATTTAGCACTGTACTCTTTATCAAAAAAATTCTGATAATGCTCTGTACATAAATTACTTTCATTTTCTATTATTGCATGAGCTTCCTCATAAAAATAATACATATTACATTGCGTACAATAAGCGGCATCGTTTCGACATACACAGCATATTCCTTGCTCTATAATAGAATCAATATGTTGAAGATCTTGATAATTCTCATAGCTCTTTTGACATGATTCACAACAGTACACTTGCATCATATTTGTTCCCTCATTCTCCATAATAATATATTTAAGTTACTCACATTATAAAACAAAAGAACTATAAACCTTAATCATAAATCTTACATTTTTGTTAACAAAATCTTAACTAAATATTAATGAATCATTAATATTACTTCATATATAAATGCAACCTGAAAACGAAATTGCTCCTTTCCGATTCATAAGCACCAAAAAAGCGAGCTACTATTGTGTAGTCTCACCTCTTTATTAACTATACTAAGCAATATGATTAATCAAGCCATTTTTCCGTTACCTAACTGCGACTCTTTTACCTTTTGATATTGGAAATACATTGCAATTCGCCAAGGAACAATCATTCCTAACGCGAGAATATAAAACATGCCAGCTAATACACCAAATTCTAGTGTACTTCCTAATATAATTTTAGCAACTAAGCGGATTAATAAAAGAGCAACCAAAATAAATACAAACGCTTTCGATCTCTGCATATAAATTTGATTGTCTCTCACTTCAAACTTGGATGTTTTAATTAATAAAATCGAAAATAACAGCCCTACTGTAAATGCTTCTATAAATTCATAACTGGTTATGCGAAACATAGGAAAAATAAACATTAAAGCCCCCGTACTCATAAATAGAGGCGGCAAAATAATCTTCTTCACATTCACGGGTCTTTCGGTTTCAGTCATCCTGAACTTATATACAGTAATCCCCATAATAACAGCAATTACCGCGGATATATAAATCACCATCTATCATTCCTTTAACTAAATTAGGTAACATTATATTACGAATAAAAGTATATATTACCTAATTCAGATAAGCAAGAAGACACACCTTAACTGAGAGTACGGTTTATAGCCTCAATCACTCGACCCTCATCAAAAGGTTTCACAATAAAATCCTTGGCACCTGCTTCAATCGCTTCAACGACCATTTTCTGTTGCCCCATTGCAGAGCACATGATCACTTTAGCCGCAGGAAATTCCTGTTTAATTCCTTTTACCGCATCTAGCCCGCTCATAACCGGCATGGTAATATCCATCGTTACAAGGTCTGGATTTAAATCTCGATATCGCTCAATTGCTTCCTGTCCGTTTTCAGCTTCACCAACTACTTGATGATTAGCTTTTTTCAATATGTTAGAAAGGGTCATCCTCATAAACTTTGCATCATCTACTACTAATATTTTTGCCATGATTATTCCTCCTCATTTCATACAACGAAGCACTATCTTATTCTATATTTATACAAAAACTAGAAAGTATCTTTAGAATATAAGACTTAAGTCCTTTAATCAAGATATATTATGT
>DATMFE010000187.1:0-4323 GCA_035556295.1 Ureibacillus sp. | reverse complement strand
TTCGTAAATACATATGTGGTTTGTTTTATCTTCTTAGATCAAAACCAATCAGCAATTGAAATTTTCGAAGAGTATACTCAACATCACAATATTAACTTTGGAACAAAGGAAGAACACGGAAATCTTTACTACAATATCGCCCTGTGCTATAAACGCGATAGATCTTATAAGAAATGTATTTACTATGCAAAACAAGCATTTGCTGAATATAGTGATAACTTTCATTTAACACATATGATTAAGGCATTAGTTCTCCTAGGTATTGCATATAATAACATTCACGATTGGGAAATATCGTATAAATATTATAAACAGGCCCTAAATATTGTAGAACAACTACATACTTCTTCTGATAGAGATAAGTTAATGATTTATAACGACTTAGGGTATTGTAGTGAGTGTCAAGATTTACATTCTGAAGCTATTAAATACTATGAATTAGCATTACAGATTGATAAAGACAATATAAATGTACTTATAAATCTAACTAGAATTAATTATAAAATTGGTAATCACCCAGAAGCTAAACATTATTTGAACAAGACTGAGCAAGTAATCAAATCACAATCTGTCAATGAAATGTTAATTATTCAATATAATTTATTAAAATGCTTATTATTTGTAGAGTATAAAGATATGGATGAAATATTCCATGTTTTGAATTCTGATTTTACATATATAGTGAAACATCGAGTTTATGAATTAATCATCTTTTACTCAAAAGAGTTTGCTAATATTTTAGAGAATAACAAATTCTATAAAAAGAGTAATGAACTCTATAAATATTCATTTCATGCCTATGAATTTCTATTAAAGGGAGGTGAAAAGAACAATGACTAAATTAAAAAAAGTAGTTCTAACACTTGCTTTAATTTGTGGATTTGCGGTATTTACTGCCTCTCCATCAGAAGCATCAATTAACGAGATCGATCCAGGTCCAATCTTCAAAACTTCTAGTATTGGTATCGGTGGATTCACACTTGATCGTTAATCTCGTAAACTTCTAAATTTAACCATATTCGTTAAAAGCCACTTTTGGTCTGAACTTATTAGTTCAGATCCTTTTTTTGGTGCAAAACATTAAAAAAACGCTTAGATGAATGAACTTCCCTTTTACGTATGGATTCGTTTGCATTCTCTAAGCGTTTATATTTATGCTGATCATTCATGATTATTTTTGGTTAATCAGTCTTTGAAGCTTAATAATTTCTTCTCCAAGCTTTTGAATACGTCGATTAATGCTCGGATCATTGATTTCATTTTCCTCATCAAAGTGATCATTTAAGACATAGACGTTACCTTCGGGCACAACCCCTTTTAGGAATGAAAGAATGGGTTTTAAATGATAATCTAGTACAAGGTAATGCTTATCTGTACCCCCTGTTGCAATCAACCCAGTTACCTTATTATGTAGGGCGTCTACTGGAAAATGGTCAAGTAGATTTTTTAATGCCCCAGAAAAAGATGCTTGGTAAATAGGAGTTCCAATTACAAGGCAGTCTGCCGCTAGTATTGTATCCACCACTTTTACAGTATCCGCATTATAATAACTTAATGGCGTTCCTCTCACAAATTCCACATCATAATCTTTTAAATCAATTAATTCCGTTTGCAATTCTGAATCAAATGATTTTGCAGCTTGCAAAACTTTATGCACCACTGTATACGTTTTGTAACCGGCTAATGCGCCAGCAATCCCAACAAGTTTCATTTTTTATGTCTCCAGTTTTTTATTTGGTGATCACTTTTTGAACGACATTTTAACGAGTGAGAAAAACTTTTAATTTCTGATTCAACTTACGGTATACCACTTTCATTTCTGGCTCTGTACTAGATTCAACCGCTTCCTCAAGATTCATCCATTTGATATCACTGTTCTCATCTGGTTTAATACAAGTTAAATCATTTTCATCTGCTTCCAATAGATAAGTTACATTTAGGTGCACATGGGTAGCAACGTGTTTCCCTCGTTTTTCATGAGCGGGAACACCTAAAATTTCGATGGAATAAATATCATCAAAAACAGGTTTTACTTGCACTAATCCTGTTTCTTCTTGTGCTTCTTTAATTGCAACATGAAGCAAATTTTCATCTCCGTCTGCATGACCACCAACCCATGACCAGGAATTATAAATATTATGGTAAGCCATCAATACTTTTGTATGTTCTTTATTTACTAGCCAAGCAGATGCAGTGAAATGGGCGAATTCATTTTCTCTTGTTAATAAATTATCAAAAATGTCCATATATCTTAAGATAATTTCTTGGTCCTTTTGTTCTTGTGCATTGTATGGTTTATAGTGTTCAATAGCTTGTTTTAAATTCATTTTGGTACTCCTTTTATTGGTCAATACAAAGCCCTTACATAACTAAATCGTTATGCACTTTATACTTCCTTTTTAGTTTATTCACCTAACGATTATAGGGTGTATTTCTACAGCAACCTCTTATGTCATTCTAAAAACTGATAGATAAACTTACGATGACTTCCTACCATTTTTTCAGGCAGTTTATCGCAATCGAAATACTGCACATCGACTGTCTCCGGTGTATCAAAGTGAATATCTCCATTAACCTGATCCGTTGTAAATACGGCAGTCACTGAATAAAATTCATCCCCGTTTTCTCCCTTTACATACGTATTTTCTCCAGAAAACACTGACAACAATCGTAAATTTTGAATTTGTAAGCCTGTCTCTTCTAATACTTCTCGGATAGCAACTTGTTCAAAACTTTCACCAAGATTCATTAATCCACCTGGTAGTCCCCATCTTCCCTCGGGTCTTTTCTGTAACAATACTTTTCCTTTATTATTACGGATAATCACAACGGAGCCTGGTAAAATTAATGGCTTCGTTCCTACAAACTGTCTTAAATACTTATAATATTCCATTTATCTCATAGACCCCTTTAACCATACTTCTATATTTCTATTTTGTATTATATTGTGACCGAGCAAACTCTTTCTTATTGAATGTCCCGATTACACTATTCTTTATTACTCTAACAAAAAAAATGGACTGTTTGGAATAAGAATCAATATTTTCCATCGTAAATATCTTTTGTTGTACATTAATAAATATTATGAAAATTAAACTGATGTCCCTATATTCAAATGAATATACGGAATACAATAATATAATACAAAACCAATAGTAATTTCGAAGAGAATAAAAGCGTATACAATAGTAAGTATATTTGGGATTGAGTTCATGGGTATTCGTTCATGGATCTAATCTGAATTTGCGATTGCTGTTGTCCTTGGATTCTTTAAAGTAAGAAAAAAGGCATTAGTTATTATAACCCTTTTCATACACCTCACTTTTAGTCGATTCATATTGCTTGGGTCGACTTTTTTTATTGCACCATTAGACATATTTTTGATGGAGTAGTGGTGTATTTCCTCGGAAATAATCGAATTTTGTTGTGACATGAAGTAATTTTATTGCTTTTGTTTTCTACTAATCAATCCACTAGAACACTACTATTTGAGATTACTGTGAGTGTGTAGGATACAGTAGCATTAAAAGATAGGTTAAATGCCTATTAGTTTAGCGTATTCAATATCTTCGTAATTCTCTTCCTTTGAGGTGGCGTCATAAATGGTTCTCTTTCGCGTAGTACATTTAGAAACTCTTCTTTATTTTCCTCATTAATAGAAATAAGCGTGCTTTCCGCATGTTGTGGTACTTCTTTGGTTCTACAATTTTTTAAATGCTCGATTAAAAATGGAAAGATTCGCTCATTGTTCTCTTTGCTAGCCGAAGCTAATTTTGCTAATGTTATTATTCCCTTATCCACAGTAATCACTGAACCTACTTTTACAGCAAGTTGTATCTCATGCAATTGTTCCATTAATATTTCCGCCTTCAGATCAGCAATGGTAGCTAACGCCTGCATTGCTCCCCAAACCATTCGGTTATCCCGACCTCTTAATAATTTGACAAATTCCAAGGCATACTCACTAATTAGTTCGGGTTTTAGCTGCCCAATTTCGTAGGCAACTTTAATGCAATCATGCCTTATCCCCTTATCCTTGTTCGAAAGATTTTGAATGATTTCTGGAATCACTTCAATATTTGCATCTCTTACTATTTCAAGTGCAAGTTCAATGTTTGGTTGTTCATCTCGCCGTTCTAACTGTGAAGCAAGTTTGTTTAGAATAGTCATATAATCTCCCAATCTTTTTTTATTGTCATATAGATTTTACCCTCTTAGAGTTTAATTTAACTAACTATTCTTTAAAATCCTTAAATTTTTAATTTGAAAAGGATTTTTCATAACAAAAAATAGCCCTTTGCTGTACTTGATAGCAAAGGACCG
>DATMFE010000186.1:0-8613 GCA_035556295.1 Ureibacillus sp. | reverse complement strand
CCCTTGATCATTAAACGATTCATCATTTGGATTGTTTACTTTTTGAATTTGATTTAGATTATTTTTTATGATGCTTATCGACTGTAACGTATCATTTATTTGTCCAATTAGTTTATTACTTATTTGATTCCCTTCAGATAAATCAATTGTTGAAGGATCAATACTATTAACAAACTCATTTATTTGCGATGATGTGTTATGTGCTTTTGTTAAGTACTCATCGATTTTCGGAGAAACAACTGCCAAACGGTCCTCCGCTTCTTGTAAAATCCGTGTCGTATTGTCTATGGTTTGTAGCCCACTCGCTGTTGCTTCCTCTATTTCTGGCATGAGACCCTGGGCTTGAGTTATTAAATTATCCGCTTTTTCTGCGTCTACTATCGTATCATTAATAATCCCTTGTATTTCTGGCAGCTTTTCTTCCAATATAAATATATAATCTTCGAATTTTTTAATATCTGGAAGGTTTTCCTCTAACTCAATACCTAGATCATTAAATATTTCAAAAATGATACCATTTACAGTTGAAATAAATTTACTGCTGATCTGTTCAACAATTACACTAGCACCCTTTTCTGTAATTTTGGGAGCTATAGCATTTATTTTCTCATTGACATAGTAGTCTACATCTGCCTTTTTTGGATCATCGCTGATTACAGTAGCTAATCTTTCCGAGAAATCCTCAGGAATAATAAGGACTGAAAAATAATCACCGTACTCTAATTTTTCCATCGCAATTTCTCGATTTACAAATTTCCAATCCATCGATTTTTTCTCTTTTAATGTACTAACTAATTCGTCTCCAACATGGATTTCATGGCCACGAACAATCGCACCCTTATCCTCATTAACAATGCCTACTGGTATCTGATTGGTCTGTCCATATGGATCCCATGATGCTTTAATATTAAACCAAGCATATAAAGAGGGTAGTATGGTTAATCCAATTATCAATATAGCTGCTACCCAATTTGTTGCAATTTTCTTGATATCGTATAGGAATATTCTCCAACTTCCAATCACGCTAAATCCACCTTATCTAGTTGCACATTTCTTAGTAGTAAGTAGATATAATATTGAAAAGAGGCAACTATCATTTATAAGAAAATAAATTATTAATTATATATATCATTTGATTTTCTTTCTTCTTATTATGGTTTATCTTTCTCCTTAAGATGAATCGTATTCAATGTATTCATTAGACCCATAAAGGAAAGAAATAAAAATGCTCATAAACCTTAATATCTAAGTTTATGAGCAAACATAAATAATTCTTTATGTATTAATTGTCATTAGCGAGTATTTAACGCTGAACAAAATAATCCATAACCATTTCATCTTCTAGAAACTCATCGGTTAAAACAAATCCAAGAAGCTTATAGAAGTTGATGGCAGCTTCATTTTCAGGCACAACGGATAAACGAATTCTTTGACAATCTTCCTTTTTTGAGATCATCTCGATTACTTCCTGCATTGCGCGTTTTCCATAACCTTTTCCTTGGAATTGTTCTCCTATCATAAATCTCGGAACCCAATGACGGTCATAATCCTCATTCTCTTTTACATACTCAACCGCAACTAGTCCAATCACCTCTTCACCTTTACAAATCGCATATGGTGTAAAATTTTCATCTACATAAGCCCATGCAATGGAAGCTATATTTCTTGCCACAAATTGCTTCTGGTCCTCCGCTACTTCTAGTTTTACACATTCTCTAATATTTTCTTTTGTAATTGGTTTAATCGTAATTTTGTCTTCCATAAAATATTCCTCCTTAGATTGTGCTAGGTAGTATCCTTTTGATTAATCGTCATAATTAAGTTAATTTAAAATGACCATTCAGTTTAAAATATTCTTCATATCTTCCTTAAATTCCTTCTATAATTTATGAAATAGTAAACATAACTTTTGTAACATTCAAATACATAAAAAGAGACCTCACATAATGGGAGGCCTCTGAGTATTCATTGTTGTAATTTATATTTTAAATTTATCTATATGACCTTTTAATTCATCTGCAAGCGTTGTAAGTGATCTAGCAGAGGAGTTAATTTCCTCCATTGAAGCTAGTTGTTCTTCAGTAGATGCAGCAACTTCTTCTGAACTTGCCGCATTTTCTTGGGAAAGTCCTGTAATTACATTTGCCTTTAAAACAACTTCTTCAACAAGGGAATAAATTTGTTCCATCGTATGCGTAATTTCTTCAATATGAGGAGTAATACTATAAGAGTTTTCTATGATTTTAATAAATCTTTTAGTAGTGTGTTCAGTTACTACTACTCCTTTATTGGCATTTTCAAGTACTTCCTCCATCATTTTAGTAGAAATTTCAGTATCCTTTTGAATACTACCAATTATTTCCCCAATAAGATGTGTTGATGATTGGGACTGTTCAGCTAATTTTCTTACTTCTTCAGCTACTACTGCAAATCCTTTACCGTGTTCACCAGCTCTTGCAGCTTCTATTGCAGCATTTAACGCTAATAGGTTAGTTTGACCTGCAATAGAATTAATTACATCAAGAATCTCACCAATTTCATTTGATCGAGTTGATAATGTTTGAATAACATCGTTAGATTTGCCAACTGATTCTTGGATATATTTCATTTGATTTAAATTTTCTTCAATTGCTTGTCTTCCACTTTCCGCCTCTTTTGATGACTCTCTAGCAAGCTCTGTTACTTGTTTAGATTTTTCTGATATACCAGAAATTCCATCAAGAACTTTAGAAAGTGATTTTTCATTTTCTTCTAAATGCTCATTTGTTTGCTCTACACCACTCGCAATTTCTTGTATAGCAGTTGATACTTGTTCAGTAGCATGAGCAGTCTGAGTTGCACTTGCTGATAATTGCTCTGATGATGAAGCTAAGTGTTCGACTGTCTGTTTTAATGTTTTAATAATCCCACTTAAAGTGCCTACCATAGCATTAAAACTATTACCTAGTTTTCCAATTTCATCATTATTTTTTACATCGATATTTTCTGTAAAATCACCATTCGCTATTTTATTGGAGGATTTTACCAATAATTGAATTGGTCGAGTTAATGAACGGATAATAAATATTATTAAAATACTGCCAATGATAATACTTACAACCATAATTATAAGTGTATTGATTAAGATAGGTGAAGCCTCTTCATTAATCTCTTTAGAATACATTGTTCCTGCCAACTTCCACCCTGTTAATGGATTCGTTGTAAAAAACAATTCTTTTTCTTCTTTACCTTCGAATAAGTAACTGAATGATCCTGATTCATTATCATATACCTTTTTATATTGTATCTCATCAGGAGCTTCGGTACCGCCTTCCATTTCTGGATGATAGATAATGTTATGATTTTCATCTAGTATGTACGTATAACCAGTTCTTCCTATAATTATTTCAGAAGCGATTTTACTAATTTCATCCAAACCAACATTAAATGCCACTACACCATTTCCATCTTTTGTTGTTTTCGCAACTGTAACTACTAAACTACCTGTTGCTAATGAAGTATACGGAGCAGATATAACAGCTTGTCCTTTATGTTCCATAGCTTTTTTATACCATTCTCTTGTTCTTGGATCATAGTCATCTGGGTTTTTAGATGATGCTGGTGCATTAATATATACACCTTTTTCAGTTCCAATATAAACTAATTGTAATTCATCATGTACCTCTTTAAATAGATTCAGTTGATTTGAGATATCCTCACTAACACCAATGTTCGAATTTTTCACTACTGCAACCTTAGTAGAATCCATCGTCTGTGATAAATAATCTACTTCTTTTAGTTTGGGTTCTAAAAATTTTGTAATAATTTCATCTAAAGAATCAATTGAATTATTAGCGGTTTTCATTAAATCTTTTTCTACTACATTTTTTGCAACATTAAATGAAAATAAGCCAACAAAAACCAGTGGAATAATTAATAATAGTAAAAATGATACCCATAGCTTGCTTTTCATTGATGCATTAATACTTAATTTTTTCATGATATAATTACTTCTCCTTACCGTATTTTTTCAATAATGACACAATTCAAACAATACTTATTCCATAATAATATAACTATTAACTTTATCGACTTATAGTTCTTTTTGTTTATAATATAATTAAATATAACAATATTTGTTCATTAATAAGAGATTTATTGTATTAATTCGATAAAATTCGCACCAAGTGCTCTATCATCTAAAACACCAGAGTAATAATTATTTATGTTTTTATCATTTTTTTGCACAAAAGAGAATTCGAATTTATCACTGATTCCGTCCTAATATAAAAAATCGCTCGCACTATTGTGTGGAACGATTTTTCTTAGTTAATTTTCAATTTAATACTATTCTTCCTATTTTACATTTGCTGCTTCCCATTCTACTATAAATGCTTCTTGTGATTTATTAACCTCTTCCTCACTTGGAACATAACTTAAAATTTCCTCTTGATTATAAGCTTTTCCACCTTTAACGATAAGATCAATTTCCTGTGTATGTTTAATATTGTCTATCGGATTTTCCTTTAATATTACTAAATCGGCAATTTTCCCCTCTTGGATTGAGCCTATGTCATTTAAATTAATAGACTTAGCAGCATTCACTGTTGCTGCTTGTAAAGCTTCCATTTCGGTAAAACCAATCTCCACAAATATTTCTAGTTCACGGTGTAAAGCCATTCCTGGGTAGGTATATAATAGGGCTGGTGTATCTGTTCCTGCAACTACTGTCCCACCCATATCATAATAAGTTTTGGCAATCGCTTTAGTTAATTTATGCGGTTTGGCATTATATTTTCTTATCGCATCTATCTGTTCTTCATGTGCCTTCCAATATTGCATCATGTAATTAATATTTTTAGCGGATTCTATTACCATATTTTTAGGAGACCAAAATTCAGGATACTTCACACATTGATCGTCAAGCATCATTGTTGGGCAAAGTTTTATATTGTATGCCAACATTTTTTCACAAATTTCCTTTACTTTATCTTGATCTGGATTATCCCAATCGATATGACTCCATTCTTCATTGTTTATAACAAATAGATTCCAGCCTTTATACATCGCATTTGCAAAACCTGATGCATGTTCAAACCAAGTAACACCTGCCTCAGCTGCATCTAATGCAGATACATCTTTAGAATTCACCAAATCAATGGCAACTTCCAAGTTATACTTTTTCGCCTCATCGACAGCCGCAACCATAACATCTTTTGTAATCCATCCATAGAGCTTAATAAATTTTGCGCCTACTTCTACTTGTCTACGAACTTCTTTTCTTGCTTCTTCTGAATCATCTGTGACGAAATTACCGAAGCTCGTTGGACCCCATTGACCAGGTGATCCGTCAATCATTCTATCTGAAGCGTAAATTCTTGGTGTTGTTGGTGCATCAGCAGGTTGTTCTATTAATTTTGAAAGAAAGTTAACATTACCTGCAGTATTTCGCACTGTCGTTACCCCTGACGCAACAAAATGAGGTGCGAATCTTTCATTAATGTGACAATGCATGTCGATTAAACCTGGAATAATAAATTTACCACTTGCATCAATTGTCTCTATACTATCTGGCAATACTTCATCCTGTTTTATGATTCTTTTAATTTTATTACCCTCTATTTCAATTGCCCCTAAAAAAATTCCTTCATTTGCAACATCGATAATCGTTCCATTTTTAATCAGTAATTTTTTCATATACGTTTCCTCCTTAGGGATATTATCTATTTTTATTTTTCTGACTTTATTGTATATTGATTGAAATAATTGATTTTTAAAATTTTCATATAGTGGAATTTTTATCATTGGGGGAATTGAGTCGGTGGTGGAATACGGTAAAACTCTAAGAATGATACGAAAACATAAAGGTATAACCTTAGAAAAGTTAGCGGATGGAATTTGTTCTGTTTCTTTTTTATCAAAGTTTGAACGTGGCGATTCTGATATTACGCTCGGTCTTATGACAAGACTATTAGAAAATTTAATGATGAACTTTGATGAGTTTTTATACATACATCACGATTATCAGCCTGATACACTTCAACAATTTTTTAATACTGCAGGTACTGCATACCTTAATAGAGATGCAAAACTATTAAAGCAACTAAAAAACGAACAGCTAAAAAAGTGGAAACACTATGGAGTAGAAACCTATCAATATAATGCTTTATTGATCGAAGTATATGAAAGCATAGTAGATTCAAAGTATATGAATACAGGAGTTCAACAACAGGATATTCTACAACTTTCTGATTATTTATTTCGAGTTGAGGTATGGGGATATTATGAGCTAACACTATATAATGGTACTTTACTGTTGCTTCAACCAGACATGGTTATATTATTATCAAGAACTGCTTATGAAAAGAGTATGCGATTTAAAGATTATAGTAAGGTGCATGATGCTATCACATCTGTACTTTTTAATACGATTACCTATTTACTTGGACCTGTTCATCGATTTAAGGAAGAATTTCAATATAAAAAAGAAATTAGTGAATTTATATCTTATCTTGAGGAAATTGAAATACCTGAAAGCAAATTAATGGAAAGAGTAAATCTATTACAGCTCAAGGGTGCTTACGAAATAAGAATCGGTAAAAAAGAGGAAGGCACTGCAAAAATAAAAAAAGCGATCCAACTATTAAATGACTTGAATGCAAGTAAATTGGCGAATAATATTGAGCATTACCTACTGTTAATCATGTAAAAAACAAATGTACCGCTTTCAATTCGGATTCCAAAATTTATATCGAAAATTAATAAGTAGAACCCATTCAACTTTTACACTGAATGAATTCTACTTTCTGATTTTAATTTAATTTTGCAGAATATAATAATACTTTAATCTCGTGATAAAGGCTTAATGCTTTTAAAATTACTGTTATTGTTTCAGTAATTGTATTCCTTTCATGGAATAAGCTACTGCTTAATGACTTCGCATATGATTAATATATATTAACAAATAGCGTGGAACTACTCTGGGGATGTGATATTCTTCAGGGTATTTTCTATTTGTCTATTTGAGCAAGTAACTTTGAAAATCATCCTTATGCTTATCGATTCATCCAAAAAGTCTTAGTTTAACACCCCTTTATATACCACTATCTTTTAAAAAACGGATACTATCTATTTTCCATGCATCACCCGGGGAAAAACGGAATAAATAAATATCCCCTTTAAAATTTTTTCTTTCATTATTACTTACCCATTCGATTTCAACTGGCACTTGAAGACTTATTTTATTTACTAGGTCCTCAATAGGAAAAGTAGATATACGTTTCAAATCCATATTTTCAATCGATTGAATATGCTCTTTCCACTCAATTTGTTGAAGAGAAATGGTTGAGATAATTCGGGGGTCCTGCTGCTTAAATCCAGCAACATATGCATTAATCAGTTCAAACGGGTCTGCGCTCGTTACATACTCTTGAAGTTTACCTGCTGCTTTGTAAATCATTAGATTATGTGATAAATCCATAGAGTTTGTGCCGTGGGTGTAACTTCCATAAAAATGAATGCAAAAATGACCAGGAAAATCATTTTCTAATGATCCAGCACCATGTGGCATCCCATGCATTGAAGCCGCAATCCATTGATCGCGATGAATGACAATAATAGCTCTTCGTTTCCAGCTCCATTTGCCTCCATAGATCTCTTTCATGATTTTCGTATCTTTAGAAGTCAAGGGCTGAACATCCGCATGACGGTTTCCTTCACGCCTCTGCACTTTAAACATTTCCCCTGTTTCCACATCTAAAACTGTAAACTTGCTGTACTTAGGCAAAATCTTATCTACTTCTTCCCAATGGAGCATTTGAATTGGTATACCCAAACTTTCATCCTTTGCTAAAACATAAGAACAGTTAACGAACAAGGTAATTGTTAAAATGAATATACTAACAGATCGCATTTATCCCACTCAATTTCATTATATTTTGAAAAGCTTTAGCATACAGAAAGTTTTCCTAAAAAGTTTAGATATATTCATCACTTACCGTCATTATTTATAGAGTATTAAGAAATTCATATTAACCTCTTCTAATCCTTCGTTGACTAAGAATTCAGTGTACCGTACCCATTCATCTAGTGTTTTTATCACCATAGCTGCTAATCCTACGTATACTCAAACCTTCACTAAACTGTAACTATAGTGATGGAGGAAATCCAACAAACACTTTCAATAATTAAAAATTCATATTTTATTATTAAAAAACCCGTCATAAAGACGGGACTTGTTGTTTTAAATTATGGACGATACATTTCTGAAGTTTCAACAATAGAAGATACTGACCATTTGCCATTTTTCTTAACTAGTGTTGATACTTGTTTAACATCATTAATACCAACTACCATTGTTCTTGTAATTTTCATGCTTGTTTGAGTAGGATAAGAGTAATCTACAAAATCAGGATCAACCATATTTGTATAACGAGTACCAGAGTTAGCAACCTTTTTAATAAGAATCTCTATTGCGTCTCTAAAGAAGATCGGTTGAGCATAGACATAAATATTATCTTCCGTTGTTTCTGTCATTTCATCGCCGAAAATAGCAAGTTGTCTTTCTTTATCCCATCGAATATCTTCACCCAAAGCTTCACCAATATATTTCATTGGTAGATAAATAGTTCCATT
>DATMFE010000185.1:0-2381 GCA_035556295.1 Ureibacillus sp. | reverse complement strand
ATGTCATCAATGATTTTGATCTTCATGTTGTTCAGAAGGCTCTTCTGTCGGATCTGGTTCCTGTTCATCATTTGGTGTCCCACATCCGAACAATAAAGTTGTAGACAGAATGGCAGTTAACGTACCAAATAGTAATTTCTTAACAATTTTCACCTCGTTTAAGGAATTCATTCTCTCCGTATTATTGTCCAACTTTTTTGGCCATATACGTATTATTCAAATTAAGCCTAATACTGGGAAGTTATTAGCGATTAGTCAGGTACGTATTAAGAGGTGAAATTAATTGCAACTGCATTTAAATTATATTAATTATCCCAGACAAAAAACCTACCGCTAAAAAAACTTTCCCTCATCTTCAAAAGACAGGGGAAAGTTGTTTAAAGGATATTTAATTGGTTTTGAAGAGTTTTTCCCAACGCTGCTAAATACTAAATATAAATTTGCCCACCTGCACAGTTTACGATTGAACCATTTAATGTTTTTGAATGATTCAATGCGAAAATTACAACATCTGCAATTTCTTCCGCTGTTGCTGGAATATTAGGAGCAGTTGTAGCAGCAATTTTTGCTCCAACTTGTTCTGTGTATGTTACAGCGGCTGCTGCTGAAATATTTGTTTGCATTGTATTTGGAGCTACACCTACTGCATAAACATTTAAGTCCTGGTAGTCTTGGCCAATTGATTTTGTTAAGCCAGCTAATGCATGTTTTGAAGCAGCATATACTCCGTTGTAAGCTGTTGGTTTAAATGAGTTAGAAGAAACGGTATTGACAATTGTCCCGCCACCGTTTTCAAGCATGACTGGAATCACATATTTAATCCCTAAGAATGCACCTTTTAAGTTGATGTTCATTAAACGATCGTATTCTTCAGTAGAATATTCATGAACTAAACGGAATGGAATCATAATACCAGCATTATTGTGGAAATAATCAATTGTCCCAAAGGCTTCAACTGTCTTCGCTACATAATTTTTAACATCTTCCTCGTTAGAAACATCTGCCTTCACAAAGATGACTTCAGCACCTAATTCTTTTGCGTTTTCTGCAGTTGCTTGGCCATCTTTTTCATTGTAATCGACCAAACTTAAACGATATCCTTGTGCTGCTAATTTTAATGCAGTCGCTCTGCCTAAACCTGTTGCTGCTCCAGTGATTACTACAACTTTGCTCATCTTCTATTCCCCCTTGAATGTTTGGACTTTTCATTCGTCCATTGTAAATAGAGTACATTTCAGAACCTTAGTAAAACGCTTACAATTATACAAATGTCTTTTAATGTACAACTGTATATTAAAATTATAGAATGAAGGGAAATTAATTCAATCATCAGAAAACCGGTGAGTTGTTCATTAATAAACAGAATTTCTGAAACTGTCTATTAAGGGGAGAAAATAATGAATTTAAATGATTTACGAGTGTTAAAAACGAAGAGTCTTTTTCATCAAACCTTAGTAAAATTATTAAAGGATAAGCCATTGGAGTCTATTTCAGTCTCTGAAATTTGTAAATTGGCTAATGTGAATAGGGGAACATTTTATTTGCATTATGATCAAAAGGAGAACTTATTCGAGGAATATTTTATGAAAGTGATGAAAGACTTGGAAGATTCTTACCACAAACCGTATAAGAATTTACCAATCCAACCTCATGAAGTTTCGCCATCTTCTTTAAGAATCTTTCATCATGTGCAAAAATATAGTGATTTTTATAAAATTGTTTTTTCAGCTAAGGCTTCAATGTCCTACTATTATATGTTTTATGACAAGATAAAAAGTTTGCTAGAGGAAGTTATTCAATTATACGAAGAGGAAAATATGAATATCCCACTCTATTCATCCTATCAAGCCAATGCCTTAATTGGGATGATTATGCAATGGGCAGCCGAAGATTTTTCTTACAGTGTAGAATATATGAATGAACAATATGCTCATTTTTTGCGAATGGATCCAAGGTAACTCGGTGGGCTATAGTTTTCAGAGTAAGCTATACTTTTCGCATTTACCATATAATAGAAGTGCAATTTTATGAACCAAGAAAAATTGCACTTAATATATGGCCATAAATGATTTTAATAGTCTACCTAATCATAATTGCAATTCACTGTTAATCCAGTTGTTCATCCCTAAAATCATCCGTATCCACAGTAATCAACACTAAACTAGCCCCTTCAGGTATATGTATTTCCTTAGCGGGACTTGGAGGGTTGAACGGCATGTTATCGTCTTCATTCGAAGCTAACGATTGTCCTAGAACATCCTGGGCCATTGTAATTGCTTCGTGTAATGTATCCCCATCGGTAAACACATTTTCTAAGTCTGGAAAGTCAACGTTAAACGTCTGATCCTCTTCACACCAATCGATAATGGAATAGTATTTGT
>DATMFE010000184.1:0-89295 GCA_035556295.1 Ureibacillus sp. | reverse complement strand
AAACTAACACGTGATCAAAAACAAGAACTTGCTTTTATTTTACTCGATGAGAGAGGTTCAATTGGTTCCTATAGTTTAAAAACTCATAAAAATCGTAAAAATCGATTTAATCCAAAAAGAGCACTTGAAAAACTAGTTTTCCCTGAAAACTTTGATGTTAAATCAATCCCTACATATGTTGGACCAATTATCGATGAAAAAGATTTAAATACTTTAATTGAAGCAAATCCAACATTTTCAAAGAAATTTATTGAAGACTATTGTTATTTCAGGTATCAATTAGTTCGATTACACCCGACTGAATTCGAAGCATTTAAAGAATATGTTGACTTTTCTTATATTTGTTATGCATGTGATCAGCTATCAGAGAAATATTTAATCGATCATTTAGATCAAGTGGATGTTTCAACTTTGCAATATAACTATCCTGTACTCTCAAGGCTTTCCGCTTCATATAAAAAATATATGGTGAATGAATTAATACGCCAAAATACGAAAATCAACAAACATTTCGAGCATGAAATTGATACATTTATTGAAGATGAAACGTATTTCAGTGAGTACGGATACATTGATCTAATGGAAGAAGATATTGATATAGAAGAAGAGGAAATTGAATTTCAATTTTTCGAGTTCGACCGTGGACCAAATAAATGGTATGGTAGTGAACATTTAGTAAAGGGAATCCCTTCCTTAGCTAGCCAAGTATATGATGATCTTGGTTTCAAAAAACCGACAAATAAGGAAATGGACAATATTATTAATTCTTATTCACCAGAACAAATTTCCCTACTTAGTGCTGTCTTGGAACCACATTGGTTACATCGATATCGTGATAGCATTGATTGGATAGCTGTATGTACCTACAATCAGTTTATAACGGACGATTTCTTAGTTGCTCATTTAGATTACGTTCAGTTTGAAGCACTAGGTCAAAATCTATGGTGTGAGGTTTCAGAAGAGTTTCTAGAAAAATATATTAATTGTTTTAATCATAGTAAGCCTGTTCCATTGATTATCCGCTATTTAACAGAACAATTGTATTTAAATCATAAAGACACGTTAAAAGTAGACAGCGACCTTCTTTATCAATATTATCAATCGGTCGGTGATGAAGAATATGAAAAACTTCAAAGTCTTTTAGAAGATTAAATAAGAGGTTACCTAAAGGATCAACTAATCCGTTAAGGTAACCTCTTTTTATTGTTATACGAGTAGTTCTTCTACAATTTTCTTCGTAAAATCTTCTACTGATAGCGGTTTACTATATAGATATCCTTGAACATATTCACAATTATGTTCCTTAAGGATGGCTAGCTCAACTTCACTTTCAACGCCTTCAGCTACTACATCGAGTTTGAGAGCATGTGCCAGAGCAATAATCGCTGTAACCATTGCAATCCCTGACTCACCCTCCTGCATATTGACGATAAATGAACGATCTATTTTTAAAGCATCTACAGGAAATTCTTTTAAATAGCCAAGAGAGCTATACCCCGTTCCAAAATCATCTACTGATATTGTCATTCCAAGCTCTTTAATACTCTTGATCTTATCTAATAGGGTATAGTTATAATCCATCATACTCATTTCAGTAATTTCGATTTCTAAATTTTTTGGATTAACTTTTGTTTCGTTGATGATTTCCTTTAACCGTTCTATAAAATTTGCTTCTTGGAAATGTATTGGCGATATATTAACAGCAACTTTTAAGTTTACATTATAATCTCTGTGCCATTTGTTAATTTGGATAGAGGCAGTTTTTAATACCCATTCTCCAATCTGACTTATTAACCCACAATCCTCTGCAAAAGGAATAAATTGATCAGGAGGGATAAATCCTAATTCACGATCCTTCCATCTCAATAAAGCTTCCATCCCTACCATTTCATTTGAACGTATATCTATTTTTGGTTGGTAGTATAACTCTAATTTATCTTCTTGAATAGCGTTTAACAACTTTGATTCAAGCATTAAACCTTTATCATTAAGGCCTTTCATTTTCTTCTGGTATATAGAGTATTGATTTCCTTTATTCTTTTTTGCATTATAAAGAGCCATATCCGCGCATACTAGCAATTCTTCAATGTCTTTTCCATGTTCAGGAAAAACACTAATACCAATACTGATACTTGAAAAGAAATCATAATTTGCAAAATGAAAAGGTACTTTAAATACTTCGATGATTTTTTCGGCCATTTGGTCAATATGTGCTGAATCATTTAAGATATAAACAAATTCATCTCCATTTAAACGAAAGAATGAATTTCCTTGGTAATCGATTTTTTTTAATCTCTCAGCCACTTCTACTAAAAATAAGTCGCCAACATTATGACCTAATGAATCATTTACATGACGAAAGCGATTTACGTCTAAATAAAATAAAGCAAATTCTGAAGAATCACTTTTGTACGTTTCAATTTGATGGTTTAATGCTTGTGATAAATTCCTTCTGTTAGGTAAACCCGTTAAATAATCATGATTGGCATAGTGACTAATAATTGCGACATTCTTCTGTGCTGTAATATCTGTTCTTATTGATATGTATTGATACGGCTTCCCCTTTTCATTTAAAAATGGAACAATGGTAGTTTGAACCCAATAGATTGATCCATCTTTAGCGCGGTTACAGATTTCACCTTGCCAACTATCACCTGATCCAATTGTATTCCACATCTCTTTAAAAAATGATTTAGGATGGTAGCCTGAATTTAATATACGATGATTTTGACCAACCAGTTCGTTACGAGAGTATTTTGATATATTACAAAATAAATCATTTACTTCTGTAATAGTGCCTTTCGCATCTGTTACAGCTAATATGGCGGATTGATCGAGTGCAGATTTTATATCTCTTAATTCATCATATGTTAGGTTGTTTTGATTCAAATTAGAACCATCTGTTGTATTCATCAATTGTAAAACCTCTCCAATCTGAAGTCTTGAGAAGTATGTAGGTTAGTAATAATAATTAAATATATGTGTAACAATATTATATTATTAGATAATAGTTTACAATAGTAGACAAAGAATTTTGACAAATTACGTTGGAAATTTTGTAATTTTTCATCTATTTCGAGATAGAAAACAAAAAACCTTACTATAAGATGACAAATTAAATAGTAAGGTTTTATTATTCGCTATTCATTAATTTACTTTTTTGCTCTTTACTTAATTGCTTGTTCATTATAAGCATCTAATTGTTGAGGAGATAAACTTAACACATAATAATAAAAATTTATTGGTTCAATTCCAAATTCTTCACATTTTAATACGTAATAATCATATCCCTCTTTGTAATTTGACATGCTTAACACCCTTCCTCATTTGTACTATAACAGTTTTAATTTTGTAAAATTAATATAGTACAGTTCGCGCATGTTGTCAAGGTGATTTGTCAGAAAAATAAAAAAATGATGACATTCTCACCATTCTGAGATGCCATCATATAATTAGTTAAATCAATGATTTCACTACTTTTGATATCGTTGCTCCATCGGCTTTTCCAGTTAGAAGTGGTTTTGCAATCTTCATTGCATCTCCCATATTCATACCTTTCACAATACCTGCTTCTGTTAATAGAGGTATGATTTCATCTTCTGATAATTGTTTAGGTAAAAAACTCGTTAAAATTTTTAATTTTGCTTCTTCTTTTTCGATTAAATCATCACGGTTTGCTTGTTTAGCACCGTCTAAAGCCTGATTTGTTTGCTTTAATTCACGATTGATAATGGCAATTTCCTCTTCATGAGTCAATTCAGCGCCTTTTTCTTTTTCCGCAGTATCAAGTGCCGACTTTAACAAAGTTAGTACACCTTTAGCAACTGTATCTTTATCCTTCATAGCTTGTTTTAATTGATCGAAAACTTGTGTTTTTAACATATGATTAAGCCCCTTATATAATTGATCTATACTATATAAGTATATTCTTTCCAACTTTTAATGTAAATTTTCATGGGCGATTATTTTGAGTAGCTTTTTCATCGTAGCATACGAATACCTTACACCTAGCCATTATTTAGATAAGAATAATTTTAACTCACCCATTCTTTCAATCGCTTGCTTATAACCTAATTCATAATTTTTACGCATCACGTTGACATCTTTTTCTAAACTTTGAATAGCTTTTACCGGGCGATATACAAAGACTTTACCTTCTTCTTCTAATTTCTCGATAAAGCGCATCGTTTCATTATATCGAATGACACGTCTTTTCAGCGTTTCTACTAATTTCGGGTATCTTGCATTTAGGAGTTTCATAGTGAATTTGCTTTGTCGATCTGTATGTTTACGATAACCTTTAGGCCGAGTTAAGATAAGAATATGTTTTTCATAGCCATCAGCAATCGCTTTTTTAATTGGAATCGGGTCGGCCAAACCACCATCGAAATATGGTTCTTCCCCTAATTTTATTTCAGGAAAAAGGACAGGTATGGCACAAGTAGCTCTCAACAGGGTACAGCTTTTGTCCATTTCTAGGGCATTCATGTATTCTACCTGACCCGTTTTTGCGTTTGTTATACCAAATTGAACAGTTCCTTTATATGAACGGAAAGTTTCCCAGTCAAATAAATCTAATTGGTTAGGTACAACATCATAGGCAAAATCCAAACCAAATAAACTTTTCTCCTTTAAAAAGTTTCGGAATCCCATATATCGTTTATCATGCCGATATTGAGATAACACCCTAAAAGTACGTTCCTTCTGTTCTGAAACATATGAGCATGCGTTAATTGCCCCAGCTGAGATTCCTACAATATATGGCATCATAATATCGTGATCTAAAAAGGCATCTAAAATTCCTGAAGTAAAAACAGTGCGAAAAGTGCCGCCTTCTAAAATTAAACTTGTATTTCTCACATTTAATAGTTCCATAATTACCTCACCCATCTCTATTTACTTGGTAATTTTACTATAAATTTACCATCCAATGGGAAGTAATGTCTTAATTGAATCAAAATTATTATATATGAAATAAATTAAGAGGATCATTAACGCTAACGAAAGAAGTTTTTTTGTTAACTTCCATAAAAAAATAATCCCTACGATTAACAAGATGATGACTAGATAATCCATAAGTTTTTCCCCCAATCTCCCCAAATTGTATACTTTACTATTATACAAATGGTTTCACGACATATTCCATATGTTTCTAGCTTTCCATTTTAAGATTTCGAAAGCTATGATAGAATGAACACAATATGTTGTAAGTATTAAGGAGTGTAAAAACTTGAAAATCATCCCTTCCAAGAAAATGTCTCTTTATAAACCAGCGATTTTTTCGCAGTTAAAAAGTTTTGCGAAAAAACAGCAACACGAAAATCAACTTGAATTGATCGATTTAAGTTTAGGAAGTCCAGATATCCCACCTCATGAAATGTTACGAGAACATATGTCGAAGCAAAGCTTATTATCTACATCGTATGGTTACACATTATCTGCTTCTACTGAATTCAAAGAGGCTGTAGCTCGTTATTATGAACGAGTAAATGGAGTAGAATTAAATCCAGCAACAGAAATTATCCAAACGATTGGATCCCAAGAAGGACTTGTACACTTACCTGTTGCCTTTTGTGATCCAGGAGACATTGTTTTAACGACAAATCCTTCTTATGTTGCTTACGATGCAGGTATAAAGTTAGCTGGTGCACAGAGTTACTATATTCCTCTGGATGAGGAAAGAGGTTTTGTTCCTAATCTTAAAGCGATACCTGAAGAAGTTGCCCAAAAAGCAAAACTATTAATTATCAATATGCCAGGTAATCCTGTTCCTGCTTCACCATCCATAGAGTACTTTACAGAAGTCGTAGAATTTGCGAAAAAGTATAATATTATTGTTTTACACGATGCAGCATATTCAGAATTTTATTTTACTGGTGATCGACCTATTACTTTCTTAGCAACACCTGGGGCAAAAGAAGTTGGTTTAGAAATCAACTCCCTATCTAAGAGTTTTAGTTTAGCCGGTGCACGTGTTGCATATATTGTTGGAAATGCTGAAATGATTAACATTCTTGGTCAATTAAAATCTAATCTTGACTTTGGTATTTTTGACCCTATTCAGTCGACTGCTGCTCTTGCTTTAGATCATGCAGAAGAAATCACAGAAAGTTTACGTATAACTTTCTCCGCGCGTCATCATGTTTTAACTCAAGGACTACAAAATCTTGGTTGGGAAGTCGCCCCTTCAAACGGTGGTATGTTTGTTTGGGCAAAATATCCTTTTGATATTGATAGTGTTTCATTTGCTTTTAAAGTAATTGAAGAAACAGGCGTAATTATGGTTCCGGGTACTGAATTTGGTTCCGAAGGTGAAGGGTATGTGCGTCTAGCATTAGTGCAACCTGTAGAACTATTGGAAAAAGCTTTAGATAAATTAAAATCATTAACTATTTAAATAAAACAGGATGTCCATTTGAATTGGGACATCCTGTTTTTTAATAGATATAGTGATATTGCACATTAAACCTCAAATTTATTCATTGGATCGGTTTCATAACGGTTATAACGTTTCTTTAATAAACGATAAATATGAGTAACGACTACCTTTAGGATAGCATATACCGGAATTCCGAGAATTACACCAGCAACCCCAAACAATGAACCAGCAGTTAGTAAAACAAAGATGATTGTAATAGGGTGAATTGATAGGGATTTCCCCATAATATTTGGAGTGATTAATTTACCTTCAATCAGCTGTACAATCGTCCACACAATGATGAGCCCTATTAACATAATTGGTGAATTTACTAAAGCGATAATAATCGCAGGCGTAATCGCAATTGCTGGACCTAAGTATGGAACAACACTAGTAATCATAGCTAAGAATCCTAAAATAAAAGCATAATCTAGTCCAATAATTAAAAATCCAATCGTCATCATGACACCGATACAAATAGAAACTAAAATTTGGCCTTGAATATAAGAACTAACTTGTTTGTCGACTTCTTTCATTACTTGGCGAACTTCATCTCTAGCGCGCGGTGGTAAGATTTTTAAGATGAATTTTGGGAGTTTTTCACCTTCATATAATAAATAAAATAGAATGAAAGGCACTGTAACAAGTGATAACACGATACCTGTTAATGTTGAAACAAATCCAGTTATTCCAGACGCTACACTTTTTGCAACATTCGTAAATGTACCTTGAACCGTAGAGGTTACATTATTCGTAATATCAGTAATTACTCGATTGTAATTATAATCTCTAAATAAATCACTGAAGCTAGAATTATTTAAAAATGAAACAATATTTTGTGTGACAGACATAAAATAAGTAGGAAATTCTTCGATTAAATTTTTAAATTGATCACGTAAAAATGGATAGACGGCAACTATTAAAAGTGTAATTAACCCTATAACTATTAGATACAATATAAAAATTGCCCAAACTCGCGGTACCTTCCAATTGACCAGTATTCTTAAGAATGGACGGAATAAATAATAAGCAATAACAGCTAGTACACCAGGTAAAATGACCACTTCAAATAAAACTTGAAGTGGATAAAAAATAAATGATACTCGATCATATACAAGAATCACTAGACCTAATAATAGTGATGATATTAGGGTAAATAATAGATTCTTCCCACCTAGAAAACGTATAAACTTAGTAGAGGAAAATAATGATTTTTCTTTTAAGATTGAACCACCATTCTCCTTTTCTCTCTCTTTTTCCAAAAAAACACCTCGCAAAGCTATCAAAATTTAACTATTTCTATTTTAACACTTTTCATCTAATTTGATTAAATTTTCCTTCCGTTATGGATTAATAAAATCATGTAAATATTGTGTATTTAATTCTTTATCAATCACAATGACAGAACCAGCATGGCTGTAACTTTCAAAGCTATAGGTACCTTCCACAGGAATAGTCAACTTTTCAATTTCTATGTTTCCTTTTAGACCTATTGAAAGAGCTGTATTAATTTCTTCAGTGGATGACATATCAGTAGAAACATAACCTTGCAATGCGCCAACCACTCTAGGTAATTTCATAATATTTTTAGGGGAAAGTAGCTCATCTTTAATCGCATCAATCACTTTTTGCTGACGTTCTACTCGACCAAAATCACCAGCTTCATCATGTCTGAATCGAGCATATCCTAATAGCTCCTTACCATTAAGATTATGAACTCCCTTTGTTAACGAAACATCAATATTAGTAGACATATCTTTTTCAACGTCAATTTCAATACCGTTAGGCGCTATGATATCAATCAATGATTCAAAACTTTTAAAGTCAATCACTACGTAATGATGGATAGGGATATCAAGCATTTCCGTTATTGTATCTTTAAGCAGTTGTACCCCTCCTAGAAAATACGCTGTATTCAATTTATAAGATTGATAACCAGGAATATCTGCATAGATATCTCGCATTAGTGAAATCAGTTTCAATTCGTTTGTTGAATGATTTCTAGATAAAACCATCATTGTATCTGATCTTGATTGTTCTTCTCCCCTACTATCAATTCCAATTATTAAATAATTTGTAATCCCTTCAGTAGGTTCGTCAGCAATAAAAGTTTGCTCAGGTAACTTAATTTCCTTTGCTAATTCTTGACCAGCTCTATACTCAAGAATAATATATACTGCAGCAATCGCAATCAATGCAATAAATACAAGGAGAAAAACTTTTCCCTTTTTAAACTTCTTTTTATGATGATTTCTAGATCTTCTAGTTTCATGAAGTTGATTATCTTCCATAGTTAACCCCCATTTTAAAAATACTACTAATATTTCTTTTATGTTGAAATGTTATATACTATTATCAACATAGAGAATTTATCTATTTTTATTCTCAACTTTAGGATGATACAATTCTATTTCTTTTAATCATAGAGGAGGAAATATTTTGGAAAAAGCTACATTTGCAGGTGGATGTTTTTGGTGCATGGTAAAACCATTTGATCAATGGGACGGTATACATAAAGTTACATCAGGTTATATGGGAGGATCAGTTGAAAACCCAACCTATGAACAAGTAAAAACAGGAACTACAGGTCACTACGAAGTTGTTCAAATTGAATTTGACCCTGATATTTTCCCTTATGACAAACTATTAGAAATTTTCTGGATGCAAATTGACCCAACAGATCAAGGCGGACAGTTCCATGACCGAGGAGATCAATATAAAACAGCCATTTTCTACCATAGTGATGAACAACGAATAATTGCAGAACAATCAAAGAAAGAACTTGGAGAAAGTAAGAAGTTTAATAAACCAATTGTAACAGATATCATTGAAGCAAGTGAATTTTACGTTGCAGAAGATTATCATCAAGATTACTATAAAAAGGAACCTGAGCATTACAAAGAAGATCGTACTATTTCAGGCCGTGACGAATTTATAGAAAAACATTGGAAATAAAAAATTAGCGACCAGTGGTGTGTTCCACTGGTCGTTTTTTATCAAGAAAAACACATTATTAATTTGAAATATTTTAGTTACTTAATTAAATTGAGTGAAGTAACTTCAAATTGCATTAACACAATTGATATAGTTTTATTTCTTTACACTACATGGTATAATAGCAATTATGTGTATATAAGAGAAACTCCATATTTAGGAATTTTTAAACTTATAAATAATGACAATTTTTAAGGAGGTACTTACATGATTCAAGTAAGTAATGTAGGTCTTCGATATGGTGATCGTAAACTATTTGAAGATGTAAATATTAAGTTTACACCTGGTAACTGTTATGGTCTTATTGGTGCAAATGGTGCAGGAAAATCAACTTTTTTAAAGATTTTATCTGGTGAAATTGAACCTCAAGAAGGTCATGTTTCAATGGGTAAAGACGAACGTTTATCAGTCCTTAAACAAAACCATTTCGAGTACGATGAGTTTAATGTACTAGATACTGTTGTAATGGGTAACAAACGTCTGTGGGAAGTTAAAGCTGAAAAAGACGCGATTTATATGAAAGAAGATTTCTCAGACGAAGATGGTATGCGTGCTGCGGAACTCGAAGGTGAATTTGCAGACTTAAATGGTTGGGAAGCAGATTCAGAAGCTGCAACTCTTTTAAATGGTCTTGGTATTGGTGACGAACTACATTATATGCAAATGAAAGACTTAGAAGGATCAGATAAAGTTAAAGTATTATTAGCTCAGGCATTGTTTGGTAAACCAGATGTACTTTTACTTGATGAGCCTACCAACCACTTAGATTTAAAAGCAATCAAATGGTTAGAAGAGTTTTTAATTAACTTTGAAAATACGGTTATTGTTGTATCCCATGACCGTCACTTCTTAAATAAAGTTTGTACGCATATTGCGGATTTAGACTTTTCTAAAATCCAAATTTATGTTGGGAACTATGATTTCTGGTATGAATCTAGCCAATTAGCACTTAAAATGGCTCAAGATCAAAACAAGAAAAAAGAAGAAAAAATTAAAGAATTACAAGCTTTCGTTGCTCGTTTCTCTGCGAACGCTTCTAAATCTAGCCAAGCCACTTCACGAAAAAAAATGTTAGATAAAATCGAACTTGAAGATATTAAACCTTCAAGCCGTAAATACCCTTTCATCAACTTCCAAATTGGGCGTGAAATTGGGAATGATGTCCTATCAGTAGAAGGCTTAACAGCTTCTCAAGATGGGGAAATTCTATTTAAAGATGTCCGCTTTATGATGAATAAAGAAGACAAAATTGTCTTACTTGGAAGTCCTATAGCTAAAACAGCATTAATGGATATCTTAATGGCTCAGCGTGAGGCTGATAATGGTACTTATAAATGGGGCGTAACGACAACACAAAGTTACTTTGAAAATGACCATGATAAATACTTTACAGGTGGTGAGAAATCATTAGTTGAATGGCTTCGTCAATACTCACCTGAAGATGAAACAGAAAGCTTCTTGCGCGGTTTCTTAGGACGTATGTTATTCTCTGGTGAAGAAGTTAAAAAATCCCCTTCTGTCCTTTCAGGAGGAGAAAAAGTCCGTTGTATGTTATCTAAAATGATGTTATCGAATTCAAACGTTTTACTATTAGATGAACCAACGAACCATCTAGACTTAGAATCGATTCAAGCATTAAACGAAGGATTAATTCGTTTTAAAGGTGCTATGATTTTCACATCACATGACCATCAATTTATTCAAACAATTGCAAACCGTGTTATCGAAATTCAAGAAGACGGCTCTATTCTTGACAAACAGTTAACGTACGATGAATTCTTAGAATGGAAAGAAGCACAAGGTATTAAATAAATATGTAAAACGGTAGGTATCCCCTACCGTTTTTATGTTAGGAAATTATTAGTTAACATAATATTATTGTTGTTATTACACATATAATTTCTAATTAGTCTGATACATTTCCTATCCAAAAGGATATATTAGAGGAAAGGAGGATATTACGATGAAACAGATATTTTTCATTCTCATTTTCTGCTTACTCTTTTTATCAGCATGTACAAATGAACAAGTGAACTCTACCAATAATAACAGTGCATCAGAAGAATCATCCAACAACTCATCGAATGAACCTACCAACGGAGAACTTATAGATCAAAATGAAGGAATACAAGAAACGATTGAAGATGATGTAGATTACTCAAAATTCTTTATGCCAGAAGGATCTACAGCATACTTTTTAGGCGAAGGAAATGAATTTGCTACCTTCACTGTTAAAACAAAGTGGTTATCCGATCGTTATGTGGCACTTGTTGAAGATAACGGTGGGGCTGCCATTTTAAAAATCTACCGGGTAATGGATGAAGATGATAAAGTTGAAAAGGTTTATGATCAAGTAATTGAAGAGTTTCCTAACGATGTCACCTATCCAACTGTAGATGAATTAAATAAGATGCCTCTAATTGAACCTTATTTAAATGGACCATTGGAGGTAGGGACTGTCATCGGAGATTGGAAAATTGTACAGGTTGATACTACACTTTCTACCCCATACAAATCATTTGAACATGTGATTGTTCTAGAGGAAATATCAGAAGATTTCACGAATCGGAAATACTTCGCAATAGGATTTGGAGAAGTGAAACGTGAGTCGATCATGCAAGTAGAAGGTGAAGATCCATTTGTTGTTACATCTACATTAGAAAAAATTGAGACGAAACCATAATAAAACTTGGAAATATAAAAGAGGCATTCAATTAAGAATGCCTCTGAATTAACGATTATAAGTTTAATTTTAAAAATTAAAGTTTTACAACGTTAGCAGCTTGTGGTCCGCGGTTGCCATCTACAACTTCGAATTCCACTTTTTGACCTTCGTCAAGAGTTTTGAAACCTTCACCTTGAATAGCTGAGAAGTGTACGAATACGTCGTTTTCTCCTTCAACTTCGATAAATCCGAAACCTTTTTCTGAGTTAAACCATTTTACTGTACCTTGTTTCATTTGAAAAAACCTCCAAAAAAAATTAAAGTTAACAATAATTCCACATTACCGTATAAAAAAAACACACATTACATAAGAGTACCGACATAACACCGATCACTCTTTGTAATATGTGAATCATTTGTATCCGGTCTAGCAATTTTATTGTTATTTTCATTATACCATCATTTTACACCTTGTCAAACAAAATTATTCAAAATTGTGTTAAATTTTCAATTATTTCTGTAAATTGATTGGGAAATTTTCCCACTAATCTCTTTCAACAATAATTCCATGATAGATTTGAGTATCTTCTTCACAAGCTTCACAATATTCACTTTCTTCATCTGTCCAGAAAGCATAATATTTTTGTTCTTTATTTTTTTCGTGAGGATATTTTTCTCTATATTGAATGAGCTTGTTTAGTAAGGCAGCATCTAAGGCTTCTTCCGACTCAAATGATTCAGTAGAAACGATATACTCCTCCCACCCCTCAAATAGCCACCATGGCTCATAATCAGCTTTCATATATATTAATTTATATTTACTCATTTGATCATTCCCTTTTCACTTACACGGTTTAATAATGGTTTGTTCAGCATGTAAAAGCCTAAAATAATAAAGTCCTAATTTCTTCAAGGTATGTTTACTGCTTTTTTAATTAATAATTGTAAACTTTATATTTTTAAATGCTTAATAAAAGTTGTAACATATATTATGATAAACATGAATATGTGATGAAACTTTTCCTGAAAATTAAACGTATATAAATTATAGTATTAAGGGGGTACGAATATGTTAGGAGCAATGAATTTTATAACGAGACATGCACTGAACTTTTTAATAAGTTTAACTGTTTTTATATTAACTGTCGTTAATTTTGACTTAGGATTTTTTTTAGTGCCGTTGATTACCATTTTGACATATTACGTAAGTAATAAATCGATTAAATTTATTCAAAAGTCTAAGAAAAGTAAAGAGCTTGGATTAACCCGCTCTGAACTAAGTCATATTGAAAAACAGTTAAAATTGGCAAGAAGTCATATTTTATCATTAACTCAGCAATATATTAAAGTTCGTTCAATTAGTTCATTTAAAATATTAAATGAAATGACGAAGTTAGCAAGAAGGATTTTAAATATTGTACAAACGAATCCTGCTAAATTTTATTCTGTACAAGATTTCTTTTATTCCCATTTACCTTCAGCCGTTGAATTAACAAGTAAATATACTTTACTAACACAGCAACAACTAAAAGATATGGAAATTCAACTAGCGCTTGAAGATACACGTAAAACATTAAAAGGTCTTCATGAGACAATGGAAAGCGATTTAAAATCAGCATTAGAATCTGATTTAGAACATTTAAAATTGGAAATTGATTATGCAAAATTAGAAACAGAGAAAAATCGGCAACAACTAAAGTTTCGAGGTGATAATGAATGACACAAGAAAAGAGCTCAGAGCAAAATTCTATACTCAATAGTACGAGCTCTTTTTTTGATGTAACTTATAATGAGGTCTCCCATAACGATCAATCACCTACTATGTTTTCCTCATTATCAGAAGAAAATCAAAAAAATGCGTTGTATCTTGCAAGTACAATAAATATTGCTCAATACGAATCAATTCTCCAATTCGGAGTGGAAGCTCAACATAATTTAAAGCATTTTACGAATAATTTACTAATTCAAGTCCAGAGAAACGATACTTCACCTATTCGTGAAGTCCTTTTTAAATTAATGGAACAGCTCGAAAAAATTGACCCTGATTCGTTGGTGGAAAATAAAGGCTTCTTCTCTAAATTGTTCAATCGTGCAAAGTCAACGATACAAGAACAAATATCTCATTTTAAAAGACTTAGTGTACAGATTGATCGCTTAAGTATTCAATTACTACATGCTCAAAAAGGGTTATTGTCAGATATCAACATGCTTGAAGAATTGTATCGACTGAACGAAGAATACTATCATAATATAAATATTTATATCGCTGCTGCCCAACTAAAAGTGCAAGATATGTTAACAAACCACCTTCCAAAACTACAAACAGAAGCAGTTGAAAAAAATGATCTTATTACTAAACAGAAGTTAAATGATTTCTTACAGGCAATTGAATGGTTAGACAAACGAATTTACGATTTGCAATTATCTCGTGAAATCGCAATACAATCTGCACCACAAATTAGACTAATCCAACAAACAAATAGATTACTAGTTGAAAAAATACAGTCATCCGTTCTAACAACAATCCCTTTATGGCAAACCCAAATTTCAATGCTAGTTAACATAAATAATCAACGTCGAATAAATATGGCTGGTCAAAGACTAATGGATGTCTCGGATGATATGATTCGCAAAAATGCAAAAATGATAGAAGTATCCGCAAAAGAATCAAAACGACACAAGACGATCACACACACTGATATCGATATCTTTAAGAAAACACAATTGCAGCTGATAGAGTCCATCGAGGATACTTTAAGGGTTCAAGCAGAAAGTAATGTTCAACAAGCGGAAATAGAAGCAAAAGTGGAGCTTTTATCAAACAAAAAGTAAAACACGATTGAAAGCTTTTGACTTTCAATCGTGTTTTTTTATTCTACAGATTCAAAATAATCTTTATAATAACCGCCAACTTTTCCTGTATTATCTACTACAAAGATAAATTCTTCTGTTTCATTTTTCACTTCATATTCTTTACCAACTGTTAATACATTTGACACTAAATACTTTTCAGCGTTTGTATTGACACATATAACTTTTCTAATTGTTGGTGCATCTTTCCATTTTAAATTTAACATTTGATTTTACCTCGCTTTAACTATTCACATGTTCCATACTAATATTATTTTATACGATTTTAGCCTATTTGTGAAATTATATCTAGTACCTCCTAATTGAGTCGGTAAATTTTTCATGTTACCATGAACATTAAGAGGTGAATACATATGTCTTTTGGCGGAATACCAATTTGGTTTTTTGTTCTTGCCATTGTTTTTGCAATTGGATTTATTATTATTTCAGAGTGGAATTCAAGAAGTTAGTATAACTTTATTTTTTTATAATACATGAAAAAACAAATCCCTAATTCGAAGGAATTTGTTTTTCATGGAGTTATTTTAATGTGCGTTTTAAAAACTCTCTTGTACGATTGTGTTTTGGATCAACTAGAACTTGGCTTGGTGGTCCTTCTTCTACGATTACTCCTTTGTCCATGAAAACGATACGATCTGAAACTTCTTTAGCAAATTCCATTTCATGGGTCACGATTAACATCGTATTCCCTTCTTCAGCAAGCTTACGCATTACTTTTAATACTTCTCCAACCATCTCAGGATCTAATGCGGATGTAGGTTCATCAAACAACATAACTTCAGGGTTCATTGCCAATGCTCGTGCAATGGCCACTCGTTGTTTTTGTCCACCTGATAGTTGACTTGGTTTTGCATTCACGTATTTATCCATTCCAACAATTTCTAAATACTTTAATGCATTTTGTTCAGATTCAGCTTTTGAACGTTTAAGTACTTTTTGTTGTCCAACTACACAATTTTTCAACACATTATGATTATTAAATAAATTAAAATTCTGGAACACCATCCCCAGATGTGTACGATATTGTCTTACATCATGTTTTTTATCTAATATATTTTCGCCATTATAGATAATTTCTCCACCTGAAGGAGTTTCTAGTAGGTTAATACAGCGTAATAAAGTAGATTTACCAGAACCAGATGAACCTATTAGGCAAACCACTTCACCTTTAGAAACGGAAAAATTTACATCGCGTAAAACTTCATGATTTCCAAAGGATTTATTTAGATGTTTAATTTCAATAACGTTATCCATCATTTATCCTCCTTACGCGACTTCTTTATTTTGATTAAATTGATAATCCTTTGGACCATCTAACTTTTTCTCTAGTAATCTTAAAAGTTGTGAAGCTGCAAAAGTCATAATTAAGTACATTACACAAGCTATTAAATAAGATTCTGCATATTTGTAATTCACACTAATGATTGATTGTGTTGCAAAGAATAATTCTGTCACACTAATTACACTTAATACTGCTGAGTCTTTAATATTCATAATTAATTGATTTCCAGTAGCAGGTAAAATGTTACGGATAACCTGAGGTAATATGACATGAATCATTGTTTGGAAATGACTCATACCAATAGCTTCAGCTGCTTCATATTGTCCTTTTTCAATCGAAACAATCCCACCACGGACATATTCTGCCATATAAGCACCTGTATTTAATGAAACAACTAAAACCGCTGCAATAAATCGATCCATTACAAACCCATAGGCAGCAACACCGTAGAATACAACTACTGCTTGTACAATCATTGGTGTGCCACGGAAGATTTCTACATATACCGATAATATGAAATTAAGTACTTTTAATAGAATTGATTTAATAGATCTCTTTCGTAATGGGATCGTATGCATAATCCCAATGAATAATCCGATAAGTGCACCAATAATTGTACTAAAAATAGCGATTAATAGAGTAATATATGCCCCATTTAAATAACTTGGCCAATTTTCTTTTAGAATTGAGAGTATAACCTCGAAGCTCATAAATATCCTCCTAACAACAGGGATGTTGTTTTAAAGTGGGACACTGATTGTATTATTACAATCAGTGTCCTGTAAGATTTTGATTAATTTGCAGCAGGTTGATTTTCAATTGCTGCTTCCATTAACTTTTGACGTTCATCTTCTGAGATGTTAGCTAATGCTTCATTGATTTTTGCAAGATTGTCGTCACCTTTACGAAGACCAACAGCAACAGATACATCTGCCTCATCTACTTTGAACTCGTCTCCAATTTCAACATATACAAATTTTGAATTAGCGCTAGTAGATGATATTGCCTCAGGTCTTTCAGCAACATATGCATCGATTACGCCTGTTTCAAGTGCAACTCGCATTTCAGTGAAGTTATTCATAGCAGTTTCTTTTTGCACATTCGGAATTTGATCAATCACATCATAATTTGTTGTACCTAATTGAGATGTGATTTTTGCTCCAGCAAAATCAGCTAATGATTTTGCATTTGCATATTTGCTATCTGCTTTTGTTACAATAACAAATTCACTTTTGTAGTAGTTGTCAGAGAAGTCAATTGCTTCTTTTCGTTTTTCAGTTGGGCTCATACCAGCAATAATAGCATCAATAACCTTTGTATCTAATGCAGGTAATAAACCATCCCAATCTGTTTTAACGATTACTAATTCTTTTCCTAATGCATCTGCAACACGTTTTGCGATTTCAACATCGTAACCACCAGCATATTCATTTGAGCCTTCGATTTTTACAGCACCATTGGAATCATCTTTCTGTGTCCAGTTAAATGGAGGGTAGCCAGCTTCCAATCCAACTTTCAATACGCCTTTTTCTCCAGATGTTTCAGTTGAATTACTTTTTTCAGAAGATCCACACGCTGCTAAAACAAAAATAGCAAAAAATGTCATTAGCATTAAAAATAGATTCTTTTTCATATTTTTCCTCTCCTTTTATATATATTTATGGGAATACATGAAAAAAAGACCTAGAATAATCTAGGTCTTGTGTATGTAGTAATACCCATATCCTCAATTATTCCCGTTAGAGATAGCACAACTCAAGTCAGTTGGGAAAACATAACTTGAGACAGTCCTGTAATTATTCACTACAGACCCAGCACAAAGCATTGAGCATACTTTACACTTCGGCGATATTTCCTTCTTTTTCATATCATTGTTCGCTCAAACTCCATGAAAAACTAATAAATAACGCGCCTCTACCTCACAAGATTAAGTGAGGTATACTATTCAATTATATTAGTTATTCTACGTTACGTTTATACCGATGTCAATAAAAAGTTATCAAATAAGTATCTAAATTATCAGAATAATATATTAAAAGATTATACTGATAGTTAGATATACATTGATTTATCGAACTATTGAATAATAAAAGCCCTAGCGAAATCATACGCTAGGGCTAACTATATTAAGAATTTAATAATAGATCTTCTGGATTTTCAATAAGTTCTTTAACTGTTTTTAAGAATCCAACTGAATCTTTTCCATCAATGATTCTGTGGTCATAAGATAATGCAACATACATCATTGGACGAATTTCAACTTCACCGTTTACAGCTATTGGACGGTTTACGATTGAGTGCATACCAAGGATACCTGCTTGTGTTCCGTTCATAATTGGTGTAGACATTAATGAACCGAATACTCCACCATTTGTAATTGTGAATGATCCACCAGCCATATCGTTTAGACCTAATTTTTTGTCGCGTGCTTTTTTAGCTAAGCTTGCGATATCTTTTTCAATTTCAGCAAAGTTTTTGCTGTTAGCATCACGTACTACTGGTACAACTAGGCCTTCTTCAGTTGATACAGCAATACCAATATCAAAGAAGTTATTTAAGTGAATTTCATCGCCAACGATTTGTGCGTTTACATATGGATATTTTTTAAGTGCTGCAACTACAGCTTTAGTGAAGAATGACATAAAGCCTAATTTAATATCGTTAGCTTTTACGAACTCTTCTTGTTTACGTTTACGTAAAGCCATAATATTTGTCATGTCAATTTCATTGAATGTAGTTAACATCGCTGTTGATTGTTTTACTTCTAATAAGCGTTTAGCAATCGTTTGACGACGACGGCTCATTTTTTCAATTGTCACACGATCAGTTTGATCAGCAGGTGTGAATACTACAGGACCATTTGTTGTTGCGATAGGGGCAACAGGTGCTGCTACTGGTGCAGATCCATGTGCTGCTACGTCTTGAACTCTTACTCGACCTTGTGGATCAACTGGTGAGATTGCGCTTAAGTCAATTCCTTTTTCACGAGCTAATTTGCGTGCAGCTGGAGAAGCTACAACACGTTCATTTGAAGTTTCTTCAACAGGTGCTGCTACAGGAGTTGCAGGTTGTGCTGCTACTACAGGTGCAGGTGCTGGCGCTGGTGCTTCCGCAACAGGTGCTGCAGGAGCAGTTGCTCCACCTTCTCCTGCTTCTACTACTGCAATTACTTGACCTACTAGAACTGTATCTCCTTCTTCAGCAAGAATTTGTTTTAAAACACCTGCTTCTTCAGAAATAATTTCAGCATTTACTTTATCTGTTTCTAATTCAACGATGAATTCGCCTTTTTCAACACGATCTCCTACTTTTTTTACCCATTGGGCAATTGTTCCTTCTGTAATCGATTCTGCTAATTCAGGCACTTTAATCTCAGCCACAAAAATATCCTCCTTTATATATCGTGTATGTTTAGGAAAGCATACACGCTTCACTACTATTTACTAGTAGTAAAATCATCTTCACTATCATACATTTAAGCAAAAGCTTCTTCAATTACTTTAGCTTGAGCTACTTTATGTGAGTCCGCATCACCCTCAGATGTAGATGACAATTCTGGACGTCCAACATATTTTACTTTTTTACCATCAGCTAAGTCTAATAAGTATTCTAAAGCATATTTCCAAGGACCTTGGTTCTTAGGCTCTTCTTGTACCCAACGGATTTCTTTTACATTTGGATATCTAGAAATAATCTCAGAAAGTTTTTCTGATGGGAATGGGTAAAGTTGTTCAACACGTAAAATATGAGTATTATCAAATCCTTCTCCATCTTTTACATGCTCCGCTAAGTCGATTGTTACTCTTCCTGAACCGATTAAAATGCGTTCAACTTTTTTCTTATTTTTACCTAATCCTGGTTGTTCAATAACTTCTTGGAATTTACCTTCAGTTAAATCTTCAATTGATGTTGCAGCTAATGGATGTCTTAGTAATGACTTAGGTGTTCCCACGATAAGTGGACGAATTGCTTCAGTACCTAACATTTTAGCTTGACGTCGTAATAGGTGGAAGTAGTTACCTGCATTTGAACAGTTCGCAACGATCCAGTTATTTTCAGCAGATAATTGTAAATAACGTTCAATACGTGCTGATGAGTGTTCTGGACCTTGACCTTCCATACCAGTTGGTAACAGGATAACTAAACCTGTTTTTTGTCCCCATTTAGAACGTGCTGATGAAATGAAGTTATCAAACATAATTTGCGCCATGTTAGCAAAGTCACCGAACTGACCTTCCCATAGTGTTAACGCATTATTATGCTCTAAATTATATCCATACTCAAATCCTACAATTGCAGCTTCTGTTAACGGTGAGTTATGAACAGCAAACGTAGCTTTTGCTCCGGAAATATTGTGTAATGGAACAAATTCAGCACCATTGTTTTTATCATGTAAAACTAAGTGACGTTGTGAGAATGTTCCACGTTGAGCATCTTGACCAGTTAATCGAATTGGATTGCCATCACGTAAAGTTGCAGCAAATGCTAATGTTTCAGCATGACCCCAATCGATTTTACCAGTTTCAACTGCTTCTACACGTTTATTTAGAATTTTAGCTAATTTATTTTGTGGTTCGAAGCTTTCTGGCCAAGCTAATAATTCATTATTTATTTGAAGAAGTTCTTCTTTTGATAAAGATGTATCAACTTCTGGGTAATTATTTCTAACTTCTTCAGGCATAGCTATTTCAAAATGCCCTTTTTCTTGACCAACTTGTTTAACGTGGTCATAAGAAGCTTGCATTCCAGCATAGATTTCTTCATCAAGTTTCTTCACGTCTTCAGCTGTTAATATACCTTCGTTTACTAGTTTTTCACCGTAAAGCGTACGAACAGTTGGGTGTTTAGAAACAATTGCATAAGTTAATGGATTTGTAACCGTTGGATCATCAGTTTCATTGTGACCTAAACGACGATATCCAATTAAATCAATTAAAATATCTTTTCCAAAAATTTGACGATATTCAAATGCAAATTTTGCAACATTTGCTACTGCTTCAGGATCATCAGCATTTACGTGTACAACTGGAATACCATATCCTTTAGCTACGTCAGATGAATAACGTGTAGAGCGAGAATCATAGTGCTCTGTTGTAAATCCAATCATATTGTTTGAAATAATATGAACAGATCCACCTGTACTAAATCCTTTTGTATTTGCATAGTTAAATGTTTCTTGAACAATACCCTCACCAGCAAATGCAGCATCACCATGTATTAGCACTGCTAACGCTTTCTTAGGATCAAAAGTAGGGTATCCTGATGTTGATGTAGTATCTTCTTGAGCTGCACGAGTAGCACCAGTTACTACAGGGCTAACTACTTCTAAGTGTGACGGATTGTAAGCTAATTTTACAGTTAAGCCAGATGGATTTGTATAAGCAGCACCCATGTGGTACTTCACGTCACCAGTCCATCCTTTTGTAATTTCAAGAGAACCATCTTCTGGGAAGAAATAATCATTTGGTACATGGGCGAAGTCTGCAAACATCATGTCATAAGGTTTATTTACAACATGTGTTAATACGTTTAAGCGTCCACGGTGAGCCATACCAATTTGAAGTTGTTTCATTCTCTCTTTGTCAGCTAATTTAACTAATTCATCTAATAGAATTACTAATGAGTCTAACCCCTCAATAGAGAATCGTTTTTGACCAACAAATGTTTTATGAATGAATCTTTCAAAATCTTCAACGCGAGTTAATCGTTCTAAAACTACTTTTTTCTCTCCAGCTGAAAAACTTTGTTTTAAAGTACCAGATTCGATTTTTGATTGAATCCAGTCACGTTCTGTTTTATCTTCAACATGCGAATATTCAAATCCAATTTTATCAGTATAAATTGAACGTAAAAATTCTATTGCCTGTTTCCCATTGGAAACGTTTGCAGGTGGTACAGTAAAGAATAAAGAAGCAGGCATTGATAATAGGTCTGATTCAGTTAGACCATAGTTATTAGCATCTATTTTAGAAGTATCTAATTTGCGATCCTTTAATGGATATACATCAGCAGCTAAATGACCGAATGAACGAATTGCATCTGCTAATTGAACAGCTGCAAATACTTTAGTCATGTTACCTGGCTGTACGTTAGCAACTCCCTCAGTAGCAGTAAAACCTTCTTCCACAAATGGTGAACCAAATTGTTGGAATAACGCTACTAGTTCAGGTTCAACTTCTTCAGGTGATTGTAAATACAAATCATATTGTTCCATAACATATCCTAAGTTAGGACCTGAAAATAAAGCTGACCATGGAGAACCAACAGTTGTTACATTGTTCGACATGAGTATAACCTCCAAATTTTGCCACAAGGCAGTTCCTTTGTTTCAATATTATTTATAACAAATTTCACCACATTTAAACAAGAGTAAGGTAATGAAATTTGTTTCTTAATAATAACGGCATTTTCCAATTCAATCTTACTACTCTTCACAAAAAATACAACTCTTTTTAAATAAAAATTACTATTTTTTTCATAAAAACGAGAATAATAATCAAATAACTTAGAAATCCTGTAAATTTTACATTGGAAATCTTAAAGTAAATATTGTTCCTTCTTTAATTTTACTTGTGACATCTATCTCCACATTATATTTTTCAGCCAACATTTTTGTAATACTTAATCCTAAACCTGTGCCCCCGCCCGTGTTTTCTCTCGAGTCATCAACGCGATAAAAGCGGTCAAATATTTTACCAATATTCTCTTGTTTTATTCCAATACCATTATCTTTAATAGTTATAAAAATATTTTCAGATAAATAATTCACTTTTACTTCAATGACTGGTTTATTCATATTATATCGAATGCCGTTTTCGATGATATTGCGGATTATTTGTGCAAGAGCATTTTCAGTAATTAGGGCTTGTTTAGTCTCACCAAAATATTGTATTACTATTTCAGCATCTTTGTTAATAACTTGAAGCTCATCTCTTACTGAATTTAGTACTTTTTCAACATTAGCGTGAGCATATTCATCTCGTTTTTCTCTTCTAGCTAAATCAAGAAGTTCCTCGATCATTTTTTTCATTCTTTGCACTTCTATAATCGAAGTCGTTAATGATTCTTCTAATATATTTGGATCTTCTTTCCCCCATCTTTTAATTAACGATAAATGACCTTCTATAGCTTGTATAGGTGTCCGTAATTCATGGGATGCATCTGAAACAAATTGTTGTTGTTTCGTGAATGATTGTTGAAGTTCATCCATCATAGATAAATATATTTTAAGGAGATCTCCAATTTCATCATCTGCATGATAATTAAATTGAATGGGTTCGTCAAAGCCTTTTTCTTTTACGCTTACCATTGAATCGCGTAAAGCTTCTAATGGCTTCATTAATAGTTTTGATAAATACGAGCTAATTAGTGCTGCTAGTAATAGCGCTCCAATTCCCGCAATCAACATTGCCGTAAGCATATATTGCATCATGGATTCAAAAGAATCGAGTGGGTGTACTAACTGCATATAGCCTTGAAATAAACCTATTTCCACTATACGACTTACAACGATGACATTTTTTCCATTAATCGTTTGATTTGTAATTGAAGTATTTAATAATTCCTCGTAAGACAGTCTTATATCAGCAGCCTTTGATTTGTCATTTATTCTTAAGACTTCGTAACCATCCATATTAAAAATGCGGACAGTTTGATTTTGGTGAATAATGGACTTCATTAAACCAGTGTTTTCTTGAAATTCTCTTAATGTAATTGATCCATCCTGCGATTGAAAGAATGCTGAGAGATCGTCTACAGTACGAAGTGCATTGTTTTGTTCATTATTATAAAGCCATGTATGTAAAGCGAAGTAAATGACAATACAAATGGCTGCATAACTTATTGAAATTACAAGTGCGGTTGTAAACGTCCATTTCTTTTTTAAAGAAAGGTTCAAAAACGATTCTTTTATATTCATTCTCTCACCACGTAGCCGACACCACGGATTGTTTCAATAATAGATTCACCGTTTGTTTTTAATTTTGCACGAAGATGTCGGATGTACACATCTACCACATTCGTTTCTACTTCCGTTTCATAACCCCATACTGTTTGAAGAATCAATTCTCTAGTACATACTCGATTTTTGTTTTCGCAAAGTAATTTTAATAAATCGTACTCTGTCTTTGTTAAATCGAGTTTATGATTTTCAAAAAACACTTCATATGAATTTGGGTTAATGACAATGTCTCGCACTCGTATCAGATCATTTTCACTTTCTGTTTTGCTAACTCTCCTAAGAATTGAACGAATTCTAGCAAGTAACTCCTCTATTGCAAATGGTTTTACTATATAGTCGTCTGCCCCTGCATCTAAACCTGCTACTCGATCCATTACTTCATCCCGAGCTGTTAGTAAAATGATTGGCACATCTGATACACTACGAATTCTTCTACATACTTCAATTCCATTTAATTTAGGTAACATTACATCTAATAAAATACAATCAAATTGTTGAGATAATGCTTGATCTAGACCATCTCTTCCATCGAATGCTAGTTCCACCTCAAATTGCTCGTGACGCAACTCTAGTTCAATAAAGCGTGAAATTGTTTTTTCATCTTCTATTAATAAAATTTTTCTTGCCATAGACTCACCTTCAACCTTGGAAAATTGATAAACAAATCTTGTTCAAAAAGTAGAAAAAGTCACATATTAAGTTTAACTTAAAATGTGACTGTTTAACATTTTGAAAGACTATTTCATACTAATTTTTAAGAAATGAAGCCGTTTCTTTTCGAACGAGGTCAAGACAATTTTCATATTGTAATTGCTCATTTGTTTCAGCTTTACTTATAAAGTTGTAGTTTCCATCTTCTAATTTAATAGTATAGTTTGTCATAATTGTCGCATTACCAATGAGTGTTAACTGATAATTCCCGTTGTTTTCTTGAACTTTACATTTTACGAAACCACCAGGATTAAATACCGTAACTGTGTCTGAATCAACGTAATGATTCATTTTTGCCACTAATGCAGAAGCGGTCATAGCCGTACCACAAGCATTTGTAAATCCAACACCTCGTTCAAATGTACGAACGAAAATAGTGTCATTATTCAAAGGAAGTGCATAACTTACGTTTATGCCATCTGAACAGTATTCATTTTTCCCATTCAACATTTCAGCAAGTGATTGTTGATGTGTATTATTTGTAATATAATTCTCCTCAACAATACCTATTAAATGTGGATTTGGAACGGATACAGCAGTAAACAGAATGTCTTGGGAAAATTCAGAAATCAATTGGTGTTGGATTTCAGATTGATTTTTATACTCCATAGGTAAGCTAGTTAATTCAAATGAAACTGGAGATATCTCTACTGCATATGTAGGAATCGTTCCGTACAGAGATTCTTCTTTTTTAACTTCTAAGTTTGCTTTTAGTGTTTCTACAACAGCTTCATTTCTATTTAACTTCTCACATACATGTCTTGCTACGCATCGCAACCCATTCCCACACATAGATGCTTCTGAGCCATCCGCGTTTATAACTCGCATTTTTGCATCTGCAACAACAGAAGGTAAAACTAGCAACAGGCCATCTGCTCCACCTTCGTTTTTTTCATGACAAAGCCATTTTGTTAAGTCTATCCAATCGAATTCTTGTTCGTCGTTAGTCTCATATAAATAAAATGTATTTCCAGAACCGTGAACTTTAAAAAAAGTTCTTTCCATACAACATCACTCCCTTAAAATAGGTTTCTTCTATCATAAAGATAAAAAATCAGTGAATCAACAATTAATCATAGATTTTACCAATAACATAGTTTACAAGAGTTAACAAACATTTCACATTTACTTAAGTATTTTTCTATTGCCATAGAATATTTTTTTAGTATATGATGTTTCTACAAAACACTTAATTTGTAGTTAGAATTCTAGGGAGGCAATGGTTCAACATGCCATTGTTTATGCGCCTAGTTTTTTTAGGTTATTTTTATTGGAATTGTTGCCTAGTGTGTGTGTATTTTATAGCAACTATCCTAAAAGGAGGCGTAAAAATGTTAAAACATCGTGATCTTTCAGAAACAAATGAACTCTATCAATTATTAAGTCACCCATCCGTTTTCCCATATGTTCGTCAAAAAGCAACTTCTCCCGAAGAATATTTGTTTATGACAAAACAACTTATAGAAGAAGAACAATTAGGACTGACGATTTCTAGAACGATAGTAGATAATTATGGGCAACCTGTTGGTACCATTAACTTATACGATATTGAAGACGGTGCAGGATTTTTAGGTACATGGATTGGTGTTCCTTATCAAGGAATGGGGTATAACCAATCTGCGAAGAAGGAATTTTTATCTGAACTATTCTTTCATCACAATATTCATACTGTATTCTTAAGAATTCGAAAAGGGAACGAAAAATCTAAACGTGCCTCCTTGAAATTACCTTATGTCATTGAAGCAAACGAAACGCATAAAGCACTTTTTGAAGAAATTAATGCTGGTGAGTTTAAATTTGATCTATATAGAATTCCAAAGGATTTATTCTACTTAGTAACTGCTCATGATAATACTGAAGAAGAAGAGCAAGCTATGTAATTATCTTTAATTATAAATTTTAATTATTAAGGGCGCATTGAAAATTGACTTTCAATGCGCCCTTTTTATAGTTTATTTTTCATATTGTAAAATAAGTTTAATCATTTCGTCTGGTGTTTTTGGACTTTCGGCTGCAGTCATTGATTGAATTATTTGAGTTTTAGAGTCCTCAAGTCGATTTACAGACTTTAAAAAAGTATTTTTCGTTAACTCTTCCTCTTCAAGTACAACTGAAAATCCTTGTTTTTCAAATATTTTCGCATTTAAAATTTGATCTCCTCGGCTTTTGGTTGCAGAGAGTGGAATAAGTAACATTGGCTTTTTTAGAGCTAAAAATTCATAAATCGAATTGGAACCTGCACGTGAGACAATAAAATCTGAAGCATGTAATAAATCCGGAAGTTCATTTGTTACATAATCAAATTGCTTATAGCCTTTTAAACTACTCAATGTATGATCCACATTGCCTTTTCCACATAGGTGAATAATATTATACTTAGCAAGTAGTTCTGGTAGGTTACTTCTCAAAGCATCATTTAATACAACGGATCCTAAACTACCACCCATCACTAATAAAACCTGTTTTTGATCCTCAAATCCACATTTTTTTAAACCAACACTTTTTTTACCTTCAAACAATTCTTGTCGCACGATTGATCCGGTACAAGTTGCTTTTTCACTCGGAAGGTATTTTAACGTATCTTCAAAAATTGTAAAAATATGAGATGAGAATGGTAATGCAATTTTATTTGCTAATCCAGGGGTCACATCAGACTCATGAATAACAACCGGTATTTTTGCCATCTTTGCAGCCATTACAACCGGTACAGATACAAATCCACCCTTCGAAAAAATAATGCTCGGTTTAATTTTTCGAATAATCGACAACGCTTGAATAACTCCAGCCATTACTTTAAAAGGATCTGTAAAATTCTTCATCGAAAAATAACGACGTAGTTTTCCACTTGAAATGCCATGGAATGGAATGTTCGGAAAACTTCCTGTAATGAGTTCTTTTTCAATTCCATCATGTGAGCCTATATAATGCACATCATACCCTTCTTTTAGCAATGAAGGTATAATTGCTTGATTTAACGAAACGTGGCCAGCAGTTCCGCCACCTGTTAAAATAATTGATTTACGATTCACAGTTATGCTCCTATCTTATGTAAAACTCATCGTTTTACCAAAAAATGACACCATTTACACGTTAGGCATTTTATTGATTTCCTAAGTAAATAGGATTTCCAAATATTTGTTTAATTTTCACTATACTTATCTATGCGAATGCCCCACATAAAATGATGCTACTTTCAATCCGATTTTAACACAACTACTCCATTTTTAAATAGGAAACTCGGAAATTAACACCAAACCCTAAAAAAGTCCCTTAATTCAAACAGAACTAAAGAGAGTTTAATATTGGATTTATGATTGGAAAAAATGTTGTGTCCAACAGTATCCATTTTCAACAAATCCAATGCCTATATGAGTAAAATTTGGATTCATAACGTTCTTACGGTGACCTGGTGATTCCATCCATGCTAGAACAACTTGTTGTGGTGTTCTTTGACCCTTAAAGCTACTCTTCCCCTATTACTGGAATCTGCTCCAATCCCTCACCAATAATAACGATTTTAGGGGGCATTTTTAAATATTCTGGTAACCATTGAATTAACCCATACGCATATTGAAACAGCATTGGATTTTTCATTCCTTCAATCGGAACATATCCCTTCATTCGATATACTGTACTAGGAAGACTTCGAATCCAGTCTTCAAATTGTTGCTGTGTAAAGCTTTCATGAAATTCAACTAACTTTGAGCTTAGGTGTAGATGAACCCCAATTTCTGCTGGTTGAATCGTTTCTTTTTTAGTTCTTACGGTAGATTGCAAATTTTCTAGAAGTTTCAATGGAACTCGGCCATTTGTAGTTTGCAAGATAAATGCATTTTGATTAATACTTTGAATTTCAAATATAACTTTTGCTTGTTCTGATTCTGATAACAAATCCATTTTGTTTGCAATCAAAAGATGGGCATGGCGAATTTGTTCTAAAAATAAACTTCTCACTTGAGGTGTTAGCTGTTGACGTTCTAACCAGAGCTTACTATCTGCAACTGTCACAATCCCTTTAATATTTAACTGATCTGCGAATAACGGTGAATAAACTGCATCCATCGCTTCTACAGGATGAGCTGCACCCGTTGTTTCAATCAGTAAAACATCAAATTGTTCATTTGCAAGTAATGATTGAATTTGTGCCTCAGTTTTTTCACTTCCAGAACAGCAAATACATCCTTCAAGCATTTCTTTTAATGGAATGTCCTCTTCTACAGCCTGTGAGTCAAAATTTAATTTCCCAAATTCATTCATTATGACTGCAGGTTTATATCCTTTTTCTTTTAACTGTCTAATAATATCCGTTAACATGGATGTTTTTCCACTACCTAAAAATCCACTAAATAAATAAACGTCTTTCACTTTTTTCACTCTCCAATTTATAAAGAAAGAGCTGTATGTTCAATTTGAACAATTCAGCTCTTTACAGTAATTATTCATTTTCTTTCGCAGATGATTGTTCTAACAGTTCTTTTGCTTTTAACATATGTGGATCTTCGTTATTAATTTTCTCTCTCAAAGCATCCATAATAGCATAAGTTGTATCACCAACAATGATACCCGTTTGCTCCAATTCATGTTCAGCTTGGAATGTTTTTACTGCTGAAGCAGTTGATTCATCGAACTCATTATCAACAGTTCCAACACTATATCCTAATACTTCTAACATTTTTTCAGCATTATTCACTGTTGTCGAAACTGTACCTTCTTTTAACTCGGAATTCGGATCGATAAATGTAAGTTTAGCATACTCTGGATATTGAACTTCAACATCTGGTTTAATACCTTTTTCATTAATCCAAGTACCGTTTGGTGTTAGCCATTTACCAGTTGTATATTTTAAATTTGATCCATCTGGTAAGTAACTTACTGTCTGTACTGTACCTTTACCGAAAGTTGTTAAGCCTACAAGTTTCGCTTTACCAGATTCGCTAAGGGCACCAGCTAAAATTTCTGAAGAAGAAGCACTACCATTATCAACTAAAACGATAATTGGAAGGTCATATTTTTTACCACCTTCTGCATTAATTACTTCTTTTTCTTCATCACGTGATTGCACCTGTACAATTGGTTTACCTTTTTCAATAAATAAATTTGCAATATCAAGTGCAGAAGTTAAATAACCACCAGGATTTTGGCGTAAATCAAGAATAATACTCTTCATTCCATCTTTTTCATATTGTTCAAGCAACGCTTTTAAATCCTTATAAGTATTATCACTAAATGAAGTCACTTGGATTTTTGCGATTTTGTCTTCTCCCATTTCACCATAAACAGTTTCTATAGGAATCTCGTCGCGAATAATCGTTACTTCTTGTAAATCGTCGCTACCTCCGCGTTGGATGGTTAATGTAACCGGAGTTCCTTTTTCACCACGAATTAACAATACTGCTTCTGTTGCACTCATTCCTTGAATACTTTCGCCGTTAACAAGTAAGATAATATCTTCAGGAAGGATGCCTGCTTTTTCAGCTGGTGAATTTTTAATTGGAGAAACAACAACAATATTACCATTTCTCTCTTGGATTTCAGCTCCAATACCTTGGAAACTTGATGATAAGTTTGAATTAAATTGATCTGCTTCATCTTTGTTCATGTAATCTGAATAAGGATCCCCTAGTGCATCGAACATACCGTTAATAGCACCATGAATAATATCCTCATCGTTTACTTCAACATAGTAGTTCTTTTTCAATTCATCGTAAGCCTCATAGAGTTGTTTGAATTCTTTCCGTTCATCTTGCTGAGGCGTTTCAACTACCTCGACCACTTTTTTATCACCAAATGTTAAAGCAAAAATCGTCAAGCCCGCTGTTAATAATATCGTTAAAAACATCACCATAATCAACGTGAATGGCTTTATACGCAAATAGTTCTTTGCTGGTTTATTTGGCTGTTGTACTTCTTTTGGTCTATCATTCTCTAATTGATTTTGATCTTGTTGATTTTGTTCATCCATCTTAAATTCACCACTCTCATTTACACTTAACAACTATAAGACGTTATTTCCATATTAACAGTTTCATTTCATTACGAAAAGAAAGAGATTGTCTAGAAAGTGAATTTTCTAGACAATCCGTCTTTCTTATAATAAATATTCGAATAAAATTATTGCATCTTCGGAGGTCACATGAAAATGTAGATCAACCTCTGCGTAAAGGGGTCGTCTCAAAAATACTTTTCAGACGACCCCTTCACAATAGACTACTTATCAGTATTAGCAACTTAAAGTCAATATAGAAATAAGCTAAAAAAAGTCGTTAATCTTGAATAGCTGCTTCTAGAGCAACAACAATCATATCATTAAATGTTGTTTGTCTCTCTTCTGCAGAAGTAACTTCTCCAGTTAAAATATGGTCAGAAACTGTTAAAACTGAAAGAGCTTGACGTCCAAACTTAGCTGCTAGTGTATAAAGAGCAGCTGATTCCATTTCAACAGCTAGGACTCCATACTGTGCTAGTTTTTCGTTTTGACTTTCATCAGAATAGAACATATCTGCAGTCATGACGTTTCCTACTTTAATATTAAGTCCCGCAGCAACTCCAGCATTATATGCTTTTAATAATAAATTAAAATCAGCAATCGGAGCATAGTCAATGCCATTGAAAATAATTTCATTCATTTTCGAATCAGTTGTTGCACCTTGACCTAAAATAACATCTCTTACTTTTACGTCTTTTTGGATTGCACCGCATGTTCCAACACGTATTAATTTTTGTACACCATATTCTTGCATTAACTCAGTGACATAAATTGAAATGGATGGAACGCCCATTCCTGTTCCTTGAACAGATACTCTTTTCCCTTTATATGTACCTGTATAACCAAACATATTACGTACTTCATTATAACAAGTAACGTCTTCTAAAAATGTTTCTGCAATATATTTTGCACGTAATGGGTCTCCAGGTAAAAGTATAATATCTGCAATATCACCTTGTTTTGCATTAATGTGGATGCTCATCATATCCCTCTTTCTTGTAATTTCTTTTGTTGAGTTGTACTATCTTCAAAATATTTTCTTATATGAAAGATTTTCTCTCATTTTCCAATATACTTTTTTTTAAGTATTTGTGCAATGAGTAGCACTTATTAATATATTACATACAAATTATTGTATGCAATTGTATTTAGATCTCATACTTCAGTCGGTAAATGTCCCATAATTCGTCAAAGGCAGCAGTAGATAACGCTTCATCTGCTTTTGTTTCAATATAACTAGAGATTTCCTCAAAGGAAGTACTTGTTTTTGGAAATCCATGATCGAAAAATGCACTTTCTGCAAATCTTGATTTCTGGTCCGACCAATCGCCCCCTCGAAAAGTAAGCACAAAATGATAAAAGCTTTTATTCATACAAGTATCTCCTTCTAGTTTTCCTTATATAATCGGTAATTTTACAAAACTTTTAAAAGATGAACAAGGAAAAATTAAAAATGGGGATTGAGAGTTCTATTGAGAATTCCCTTTATTTACAATGATGATGACATCATGGTGTCATTACAATAGAAGTAAATATTATTAAAAAAAGGTTGTCTAGAAAGTTACAACTGTTCTAGACAACCTCTAATTGCTTATTTATCGAATACTTTTAAGTATTCGCCATAACCTTCTTCTTCTAACTTATCTTTAGGGATAAATCGCAATGAAGCTGAGTTTATACAATAACGTAATCCACCCAATTCTTGGGGACCGTCTGGAAATACATGGCCTAAGTGCGAATCAGCTGATTTACTTCTTACTTCAACTCTTCTCATTCCATGAGATGTATCAAAGCGTTCCTCAATTTCTTCATTTTCAATCGGTTTGGCAAAACTCGGCCATCCGCATCCTGAGTTAAATTTATCTTTTGAGCTAAATAAAGGTTTACCAGATACAATATCTACGTAAATTCCTTCTTCAAAATGTTCATCAAATTCATTTTGGAATGGTGGTTCTGTACCATTTTGTTGCGTTACATAATATTGCATTGGCGTTAATTGTTTTAATTTTTCATCCTTATTCATTTTTATTCCCCCAATGTTGTTGAATAAATGCTGCTCGACCAGACCCAATGTGATAACGTTCGTAGTGCATTGGGTTTTTCTTATAGTAATCTTGGTGATAATCCTCTGCAGGGTAAAAAGGTTTTGCAGGAAGGATTTTCACTGCAATTGGCTTATTAAATTTACCTGACTTTTCAAGTCGTTCTTTAGATTGTTCTGCAATTTGTTTTTGTTCTTCATTGTGATAAAAGATGGCCGTTGTATAAGATTCGCCTCGATCAAAAAACTGTCCACCAGGATCAGTTGGGTCAATTAGAGTCCAATATAATTCTACTAATTTTTCGTAAGGGTAAATTTCTGGGTTAAAGGTAATTTGAACAGCTTCCAAATGACCCGTTGTTTCAGAACAAACTTGTTGGTAAGTAGGGTTTTCTACATGTCCCCCTGTATAGCCTGAGACAACTCCTTCAATCCCATCAGTTAGATGAAAAGGCTTAACCATACACCAAAAACAACCTCCAGCAAAAGTTGCAATTTCATTCGTCATATTTTTAGCCCCCTATTCGTTTGGTACAATAAGTTCTAATATTATTCTGTCGTTTCGTAAGTCGATTTCTTTTGCTTTTACTTTAGTACCTTCAGCAACCGTTAGTTTTGATAAGTCAACAAAGATTTCTTCTTCATTTGGCCGGATTAGGACCCACTCAGGTAACTCTATCGTTTCTTCTAATATCATTAGAACCATAGATGGTTTTATATCAAATCTTCCTACATTAATTTTAGAATATTTTAAATGTAAATTTCCATCTTTATTAACTATTGGTTCAAAATCAATTTGTACAGGGATCGCAACTCCAAATGCAATTACTTCACTAAAAATTTGAATTTGATCATTCATCGTAATGGCAACAGGAAGTGTTTCAGTATTTAACGCATCACGTAAATACTTTAAAGCTAACTTTTCAAAATCTTTCGTCGTAGTTTCGACTAATAACACACTACCTTTTGCCTCTGTAACAGGTGGAAGAGGTATGTTTTTTGAAGGTGAAGTCGCCAATATAATAATGGTTGTAATTACTGCAATAATTGCACCCGCCAATACAAAGAAGGCGACTTTCCATTTATTCATCCTAATTCACTCCTATAGTTTTTACAACAATTACGCTTTGTTTAGAGTCCTTTAAATAGTATATAACTTTACTACAATTTAATAGATTTATGATTTTTTATATTAATAATATATGTAAAAAACTCTCAACTAATCTCTTATTATTCTCAAAATTCCTATTAGTTATTCATTCAACATGATAATTTGACTGAGATATTGAAAATTCACCCATATTCTATATATTTGATGTGTTTTTATGAGTTTAATAAAAAAGTGCCAAACCCTTATATAAAAGGAATCTGACACTTTGAATTAATTATTCTTTTTTTAAAATTTGAATTTACTCAGCAAAATAGATAAATCCAATTGCTCCAGGACCAGTATGTGTACTAATAATTGGAGAAGTGAATTTAACTTCTACATCACGAAAACCTGTTGATTGAATTTTTTCTATAAGTCCATTCCCCATTGTATCTAAACCATCAGCATGAGAGAGTCCAACAGCTTTTACTGTTTTGTTTTTCGTATCTTCTTCGAATTGTTCAAATAATTGTTTAATTACTTGTTTATGGCTTCTAGCTTTTCCTATAGGAGTATAAGAACCATCATCTAACGTTGCAATCGGTTTAATATTCAACAACGATCCGATTAGACCTGTACCTTTACCAATACGGCCGCCCTTAATTAAATTTTCAAGTGTATCTACAACAACAAATAACCTTGTGTTTTTACGAACTTCTTCTAATCTAGCAACAATCTGTTCAACTGTTGCACCTTCATCTCGAAGACGAATAGCTTCTCTTATTTGGATTGCTAATGCAATGGCAATATAGCGAGAATCTATGACTGTCACGTCTGATTCAGTCATACTAGCTGCTTGTCTAGCTGATTCTACTGTTCCACTCATTGAACCAGTCATATGAATGGAGATAATTTGATCTCCATCTTTTCCAAGTTCATCATATAGTTCTTTAAACTTGCCAGGTGCCGGTTGAGAGCTTTTTGGAAGCGTTTTCGATTTTTTCATTAAATGTAAAAAAGAAGATGGCTCAAGATCTACTCCATCAACGTAGGTTTGGTCATCAATTTGAATAGAAAGTGGTACTACATGAACTTTAGATTCTTGTATTTCTTCTTTTGATAAATCACAAGTAGAGTCTGTAACAATATGAATTCGTCTCAATATGACACATCCTTTTATAGCAATACTTCATTATATTTATTTTTATTTAACTATGTAAATATGACAAATGTAATTACATTATCTGAATATGTATAAAAATACAATAAAAGATGAAAATTTAATGACAATGCTAATTGTTAACATGTGACAAATGATAGTAGGAATGTGCTTGGTATTTCAGTATAGTAACACTAATGGAGGCGATCGGATGAATAACAGTAATGCTTTTGACTATAAAAATTTTACAGAAGAACTTTGGAATGCAATAACGCATGGTGTGGGACTACTCATCAGTATTCCGACATGTATTGCTTTAATAATACTAGGAGTACAAACAGGTAGTTCTGTACAAATCGTCTCAAATAGTATATTTGGTGCATCACTCGTATTATTGTTTTTAATGTCAACACTTCTACATAGTATGCCTGAAAAATATAAACGTTTTTTCTCAATATTAGATCATTCATCAATTTATGTTTTAATAGCTGGAGCATATACTCCTTTCTTATTAATTGCAATCGGTGGTACATTAGGAATCGTTCTCTTGAGCATTGTATGGGCTATTGCTATTTTCGGTATTGTATTTAAATGTTTGTTCATTCATAAATTTGAAACATTTTCTTTAATATTATATATAGCAATGGGATGGCTAATTATTTTCGCAATCAAACCTTTATATCAATTTTTACAATTTGATGGATTCACGGTTTTATTAGCGGGAGGATTATTATTTACTTTTGGAGCAATATTCTATGCTTGGAGAAAACTACCTTTTAATCATGCTATTTGGCATTTATTTGTTATAGCTGGTTGTGGTTGTTTAGTGGCATGTGTCATAGTTTATCTATAATAAATAAAGCCACGACTATTTGAAGTCGTGGCTTTTTAATACCTTTGAAGTAAGTAATTCTTCTTAAACTTCCACTTTCTCTTTTTCTTCTACAGCAACCTCTACTTCTTTTGGTTGAATCTCGATTGGCGTATTCAAAGTACGTTTACCTGCAAAGTTTTCAATTAATTCTTTTACATCGATTCCGGAAGATGCTTTTAATGTTTCTTGAAGTGTGGACATTAAGTTTGTCGCATACGAAGTTACACGGTTTGCACCGCCACCTTCGCCATTACCAGTATCAACAACTGTAATCTTATCGATATTAGCTAACGGGCTAGCCACTTCTTTAGCATATTGAGGAAGCATTCTCACTAACATATCAAGTACAGCAGCTTGACCGTATTGTTCAAAGGCTTCTGCAATTTTACGTTTTGCTTCAGCTTCAGCTAAACCTTTTAATCGGATAATCTCAGCCTCTGTTTCCCCTTGAGCACGTTCAGCATCCGCTTTTGCAAGACCGTCCAAACGAATTTTTTCTGCCTCCGCTTTAGCTTTTGCTTCAATACGATATTTTTCAGCATCCGCCTGAGCTAACTCTTTCATTTTTTGTGCTACCGCATTTTGTTCAACAGCATATCGATCTGCGTCTGCCTTTTTCTTAACTTCTGAGTCGTATTGTTTCTCACGACGTAAAATTTCTTTTTCTTCTAATTCAATTTGCTTTTGACGTTCAATGATTTTAATTTGCATTTCTTGTTCTGTAACATCCTGCTTAGCTCTTGCTGTTTCCAATTCATAGGCTTGGTCCGCACGGGCTTTCGCGATATCTTGTTCACGACGGAATTCGGCTACTTTTAATTGGTTTTCTTTCTCGGCTTCAGCAATTTCAGTTGCACGTTGCAACTCAGCTTTTTGTGCTTCTTTCTCCGCCTCTGCCTTTTTTATACGTGTTTCTTTCTCGGCTTCAGCTGTCGCAATATCTGCATCTCGTTTTACTTGGGCAATTCTTGGTTTCCCTAAAGAATCTAAATAACCATTTTTATCGCGCACATCTTTTATTGTAAATGATACGATGATTAACCCCATTTTCGCTAAATCTTGAGAAGCGACACGTTGTACTTCTTGAGAGAATTTGTCTCGGTTTTTATAAATTTCTTCAACAGTCATAGACCCTAAAATGGAACGTAAGTGTCCTTCAAGTACCTCTTTTGCTTCATTCTCACGGTCTTCAACCTTTTTCCCTAAAAATTGCTCCGCAGCCGTTGCAATTTCTGAAATGGATCCACCTATTTTAATAATTGCTGTTCCGTCTGCCATAACTGGAACACCTTGTTCTGTATAAACTTCAGGTGTGGTTACTTCAAGTTTACTAGATAATAGACTTAAATACTCAGCTTGTTGGAATACTGGAAATACAAATGTACCCCCACCTCGAATAATTTTAACACGATTTCCTGAATCGTCTTTATGAACATTTTTCGAGCCTAGGAAACTACCTGTTACAATTAATGCTTCATCTGGACCAACTGTTTTATATTTTGCAATATAGACTCCTATGATTGCTAAAATAATAAAGACAACTACCCCAATTACAATTAACGTCTCCATAAAATTTCCCCTTTACATTTTTATTTGAATGGCGAGTCGTACTTTTTCACATAAAGCGTTCCTTCTTTTGCCTCAATTATAAGAATTTCATCTTCATAATCGATTTCTTCGTTGTCAAATCCTGTTGCTCGCTTTGAAATAATACCACTTGCCGTTTCAATCACAACTTCACCAAATCCATCTTTCGGAATTGGAACAATTACTTTTCCAATTTGGCCTTCTAAAGATTGTTCCGTATATGCCAATGAGACCTCGGCTGATTTTAGCGGTACAAGTATAAAAAAATAAAGTAAACTACTAATAATTGCAGAAATGATACATGAAATAATCAAGACAATTAAGCTTGTCATTTCACTAAATTGTTCTAATAAATACCCACTAGCAGAAGTAATCGTAATAAACGCCAAAATAACGGCAGGATTAATAAATGCTATTCCATCAGCAATTCCATCTAAAAAATCTGAGAATAAGATGTAAAGAACCGTAATACATCCAGCGACAATTAATGTAATTAAATATATCGTTTGTATGTCAACACCAAATAGCAACTCTCCACCCCCAACCCATTTTTTGAATTTGTTACCATATATACGAAAAGTATCTTGTAAAAGTTTCAATATTTTAAAAATTCTTCACATAAAAAAATGCACCTACTGAAATTGTAAGTGCACTAATCGTTTAGAATAATATTAAGATTGTTTTCTGTCATATACTAAATATTTATAGGTAAATCCTTGATTTGTATCAACAGGATCGCTTGAAGAAGTGAGTAACCATTCATCATCATATAGAGGGAAGAATGTATCACCTTCAAATTCGTGATTAATTTCCGTTACATAGAGACGATCAGCTATTGGTAAAGCTAATTTAAATATTTCCTCCCCACCAATGATCATTATTTCATCTACATCACCAGCAATTTCAATTGCCTCATTTAAACTATTGGCTACTTCAATTCCTTCGCGATGGTAGTCATTACTTCTGGTTACGATTATATTTTTTCTTCCTGGTAATGGTCTTCCTATTGATTCAAATGTTTTTCTACCCATAATCATTGGTTTACCCATTGTTGTTTCTTTAAAATAGTTTAATTCCCCAGGTAAATGCCATGGCATTTTGTTTTCGTACCCAATTACTCGATTTTTATCGTGAGCTACAATTAGTGAAATCATACTTGTTCTCCTAACGTGTTTTGTACCTTAATAATACAAACTAATTAAGATACTTTCAAAGAAAAAAATGTCAAACACACAATTCATTTATCAGTATAAAAGCACAATCTCCAATTAAAAGAAGTGACCTTCCATTGAAAGTCACTTTGCATGATTATTATACAGCTACTGGTGCTTTAATCGTAGGATGTGGGTTATACCCTTCCATTGTTAAATCGCTTAACTCAATATCAAAAATAGATTTCTTTTCAGGGTTAATAACAAGGTGTGGAAAATCACGTGGTTCGCGTGATAGTTGTTCATTTACTTGATCTAAGTGATTTAAGTAGATATGAGCATCTCCAAAGCTATGAACAAATTCTCCTACTCCTAATCCACATTCATGGGCGATCAAATGTGTTAACAACGCATAAGAAGCAATATTAAAAGGTACACCTAAGAAAACATCTGCACTTCGTTGATATAGCTGACAAGATAATTTGCCATCTACCACGTAAAATTGGAATAGTGTATGACATGGAGGTAACGCCATGTCATCTACCTCTGTAGGATTCCATGCTGAGATGATTAATCTTCTTGAATCAGGGTTCTTCTTAATCATTTCAATGACCTTTTTAAGTTGATCTATCGTTTCACCATTTTCTGCCGGCCAAGAACGCCATTGTTTTCCATATACAGGCCCTAAATCGCCATATTTTACGGCAAATTCGTCATCAGTTAACACTTTTTCAGTGAAAAGTTTCATTTGACCATCTAAGATTTTTGCAAATTCTTCATCTTTTGTCGCACGTATACCAAAGTTAGTCATATCAGGACCTTTATAATCCTCTGATTTCACCCATTTTGCAAAGGCCCACTCATCCCAAATATGATTATTATTTTGTAATAAGTAACGGATATTCGTATCGCCTTTAATAAACCACAGTAACTCACTTGCTACTAATAGTTTAAATGGAACTCGTTTTGTTGTTAATAAAGGGAACCCTTTATTTAAATCAAATCGCATTTGATAACCAAAAACGCTAATTGTCCCTGTCCCAGTTCGATCTTCTTTTTTTACTCCATTTTCTAAAATGTGCGTTAATAATTTTAAATATGCCATCTCAGGATGTGCCATAATATCTCTCCTAGTACTATACTTACTCTTTAATTCTATCGTTTTGTTGTTCAAAATAAAAGGTTGAAAACAAAAATGCCCATCTACAAAAATAGATGCGCATTTTAAACTTCCACTGATTGCCGATGTTCGTAATAGTTTCTCCCGTTCTCTTTTACATAATATAGAGCCTCATCTGCTTTTCTAATACAATACTGTACTTCGTATGGATGTTGAATGACATTTGTGTTAGCTCCTACACTTACTGTAACAATGGGTAAAATTTCGGAAGTACTATGATCAATTTGTAATTCTTTTACTTTATCGATAATTTCCTCGCAAATCTTGTTCGCCATTTCTTCTGAATGGTTAATAAGCAAAATCGCAAACTCTTCCCCACCCCACCTTGATGCGAAACAACCATATTTATAAGCAAGTTCAAATAGTTGATGCCCTATACTCGCTAATACACGATCACCTTCACTATGACCATAAGTATCGTTATATAATTTGAAACAGTCCACATCTACCATGATGGCAGTAAACATAAATGACTCATGACTCGCTTTCTTTTCTAAATCTGCAACATATTTATCGTAAGCTCGACGATTAAACAGATTCGTTAAAGGATCCAAATTTGCTTGCAACTCCAGTTTGCGATTTGCTTCTCTTAATTTTTTTGTAAGTTCACGAGTAAGATGTGCTTCTTTTATTAGTTCAGATTGAAAATTCAATGACCGGTGGAATGAAAAATAAAATGACTGAGAAATAAAAAATGTAATAGGTAAAAGTGAGAGTAAATAAAGGATTTGTTGATTGAATAATGCAGTATCATCACTTTGCAAATAGAGTCCTATTAGCAGCGTGGTGCTTGAGAGAATCATAGAAATAAGTAGCTGTTGGACACGTAAAACAATAACAGAACATGTAATAAATAATATTAATGTGTAGATCATTAATTGGATATAGTATTCATGATCGTTAATTGTGATAAGTGCACCAAGTAAAGTTAATGTTATAACATAAAAACTAATAAAAATATCGATCCTTTTCATATTTTGTTCTGTAATTCTAATTTTTTTTATATCCGTAATAAAATACACAACTATATTAAACAAGATCAGAACTGCATATGGGGTAATATGAAAAATAATATTTCGGTCCGCATTAAAAAAGGATTTTTTTGAAACCAATGATATGATTAGTACTAAAAACACTGTAATTATAGTAGAAATTTTGCTTATAAAACTGATTTTTTGTATATTATGCTTTAGGATTTCAAGCTTCGTTAACTTTTTTTCATCTAGAAAATCACTCACCGTAAACTTACCTCTTTTCCACATAACAATCATAAAAAATATTTTTAAGCATATATATTATTATCATTTATTAAAGTAGAGCTTACCTAGTTTAATTTTACATGAACTAACATAGAAAATAAACACTTATTTACTAATTTATAGTAATTTTATCACTATATTCTAAATAGAATTAAGGATAATTTACTTATACTCAATATAGTTCTATATTACTACTTATGATAATCTTATTGAAACTATTCCTATACAACACAAAAAGCTACCATCCTATAGGACGGTAGCTTTAAATATATCATTATGATAACCATTTAGGCGGTGTATTTTTTGACCAATAGATATCACCAACATTATGATGGGTAATAAAACGATCGTTATACGTATGATAATGGAAGTTATAATAATAACCTTCTATAGGTCTTTTCTCTGTTCTTACATGAAATCGAATTATATCTTTCCCCGTAATAACATCTGAAAGATTGAAGATTTTTTCACTATAATTCCCACTTGGTTGTTCCGTTACTTTTATGTATCTTAAAGAATCGTTATCAAGTTTTGCTAGTTCACTTTGTATTACTTCTTCCATTTTAGGAAAAATTGTTGCTTCAAATTCATCACTAATAACAGGTGAAATTCTTGTGCCAAACTTAACATACGATTGATTTTTAGCATCACCAATGATTTTTTCAATATAAGGTCCATGATTATATTCTGAATGATTTTCAGTATGCTCGACAATACTATGTTCTATAACTGAATTATTAGCGATTTCACTTTTTGAATCGGCGGATTGATTGGTATCTAATAATTCCCATATTTCATGGCTTGGTGAAATGATCCCAAATGTTATTAATGCAACAAATATGACGATGATTTTTTGTAGCCATTTTTTCATAGACATTACCTCGAGTCTTAAAAATTTCAAGAAATATTCTTATTTATAAGTACGTTTCTAACATTAAAAGGTTTCATCTTTTAGTAAATCATTGTAAAATAATAGTTGTAAATAGAATTGTTTTGTTAAAGGGAGGTCCACTTCTATGGAAATGTTTGAAATCGCAGCTGGTTTTGGATTTGTATTATTAATTGCTTACTTAACTTCACTATGCTTTACTTCTAATAGTTAATTTGATTTATTATACAAAATAATTATGAAAGCAATTAGACAAGGGGTGCCCGATTAATCGAGCACCCCTTTAGTATTTCTAGGTTACATTATAAATAAATTAAGTCTCTACCCTATCATCAGGGGAATATATATAGAAAGAAGATGTTCTTCTTTTTTACCGCGGTAATATCCCACTAAAACGCTCTCTAACTTAAGCAATGCAAACCCAACCTACTTTTGCATCCTTGCAAGCCCAAACTTGCGCCAGTGTGAATAAGTGTCTTCAAAAACATTAGCGAAACGCCAAATTTATTTATATGCTACCCAAAAATAGCACGTAATTAAGTGTAACACGAGTTCACAAAAAAGTAAAATTTTATATTAAACATAAACTTTTGAAAATTATTCTTTTTCTCAATCTTAAGGTTATATATTTTAAATCAAATCATAAAATTTAACATATTACACACTGAATGATAAGGAGATTAATAGAATGTATAATGTTACTTTTTTTGAAAACAGATCGCTAATCATGAGTAAATTAACTAGTACGATTCCTGCAGAAAATGAAACTATTAATGTTAAAGGACGTAAAGCTAATGTCCTAAGTGTAGAAAAACTAGATGAAAAGAATGTACATGTTCATATTGTATTAGAAAAAATCGTTAAAAAACCAATTTTAGAGCCTAATAAGAAACGAAAATAATCTTTATACTATCTCGATTGTTCCATAGTGAAATTTAGAAGTTAAACGGATGTCACGCTTAAATCCAAACTTTTCAAAATAAGTAGATTTATAATGTGCTTTGAGTACTACTTTTTTTCTAGCAACCCTTACAGCCTCTTCTACCCATTGACTTGTTAGCTGAAGATGACTACCAGCATCTCGGAGAGGTTCAAAGTTATTTGATTCTTCTATTATTTCTTCAAACATTGGATCCATATATATTACATCGATCGAGTTGTTTTTTTGATTCATTAAATATTCAAGAGCCTCTGCATGCAGTACTTCAATTTTTCGCATACAAGATGTTAAAGGTAGCTCAGTGAAATCATAGGTTTTCATTCCTTGTTTAACTATAAATGCAACATTTCGATTGGCTTCTAATCCAATTACCTTTCCTTTAGAACCGACACTATAGGCAGCTACAATGGCGTCTGATCCTAAACCAAGTGTACAATCTAAATATGAATCACCTAAACTAAGACCACAGGCATCCATAAATGGGTCAGATTCCCCTTTTGCAATACGCTTTAATCGAAAGGCTGCGGAATTCGGGTGAAAAAAGAGTGGTTGTTTTGCGCCTTTAGGGTAATATTCGAAACGGTTCTTTCCAGCAACAATGACATTTGCGTTCAGTAGCTCACTGATATAAGCTACTGAACGCTTTTTTCTTGGTTCAAAAGGAATACCTAATTGCTGACAAACGTAATCAGCAAGTTGAAGGGATTCTTCATCAGGTCTTCCTGCGGTTGTAACAATGGTTATTTCGCACATGTTTGTTTTAATACACCAGCTAGATGTTCACTAATTTGTTCCACTGGGTGACCTTCAATTTGATCACGTGGAATGAAATATTCTAATTGACCATCTCTTAATATTGCAATAGAAGGTGAACTTGGAGGAATTTCTTCAAAGAATCCTCGCATCGCAGCAGTAGCTTCACGATCTTGACCAGCAAAAACCGTCACTAAATGGTCTGGTTTCACCTCACTAATTGCTTCACGAACTGCTGGTCTTGCAAGTCCAGCTGCACAACCACAAACAGAATTGATCACTACTAAAGAAACGCCTTTAGAAGTTGACATAAATTCATTCACTTCTTCTGGAGTTGTTAATTCTGTAAAACCAGCCTCTACTAACTCTTGTCGCATCGGTTGAACGATGCCTTTCATATATTCATCATAAGCGTTCATCATATCTACCTCTTTCATAATTATTCGCAATTCAAATTATAGCAATGTTTCTAATTGATGTACAAAAATTGGATTAATCGATTTTCTTAATTCGAGTTAGTTACATCAAGAAAAAATAAAAGGAATTTCAACAGTTTTAGCTAATAACTAACTTATATTCATATAAGGGAGCAGATGAACCAATGGAAAAACGCCATGAAATTCTATTTAATCAACTAGAAAGCTATCGTGCCTATGTTCTAGCCATATTAAATGATGTATTAGAGGATGAAGCCATTATTATTCCAGCAGGATTCAATAATAATATCCGATGGAATGCAGGACATATCTATTTAGATCAATATCTTTGGATCGAACACTTAACAAAAGAGAAAACTGAAATACCTGAAGGCTTCCGTACATGGTTTGGTTATGGTACTTCTCCTCAAAATTTCACAAAAGAAACACCATCCTTAGGTGATTTAATAAAATTATTAAAAGAACAACCTAATAGAATTAAAGAGGTTTATGGTCATCGATTAGAAGAGGAGTTTTCTCCTACTGAAATGGGAATGAGTACGATTGAGCAAGTGTTAGTCCGTACAATTTTTCATGAGGGGATGCATTTACAAACTATTTTAGATTTAAAGAAATTAATTAAATTGGTAAATGTTTGATTGAATATAGAAGTGGACAAGTAGAAGAAGTTGAGAATCTATAAAATGAGTTTGTTTGTGGACTCTCATCCAAAAATCTCAATATGAATTAAACGGTGGCGCATAAACGCCACCTTACTATTAAAAAGAATTGATAAAATTGTTTATCATTGTAATTATCGTACCAATTAACATCGCCAAAACACGTATCAAACCTGTTTTTAAGACAATTATTGTTATTAGTATTATAACTAAAATCCCATTAATAATTGGAAATACACGGGTTAATCCGGAATAAATACGTAGTTTTGCTAAAGAATAAAGTACAATGTACAAAATAATACCAAATAAGATAAGTTGTACCAATATTTACCACCATTCCTACCCAATTATTCATATTAAAAAACGTTGTGTTATAAGTACACAACGTGTCAGTTCAATTCCTTTAAATAAATAACGAGTTCTTGACGATATACGTCATTTTCTAAATAATGATCTAATGTATGGAAATCATATTGAAAACTACCAAATGGAAAAGTTACATTTTCTCCCTTTACCGCAGCAAGAAGCCCAGCAACATCATTTGAGACCATTTCTAATACTTCTTCACCAGTTTTTGTTAATACAAATACAACATTCACGCTAATATTTCACCTACTATCACAACTAAGCTATTTCCTACATTATCATGATTCTATATAAAAAATCAAAATCTAGATACATGGTCTCATAGACCTTGAATAAGTACTTCCCACTCTGGCAAATCGAATCATCTAAGTAATTACTTCTTTCATTTCTTTATAAACTAAAAATACTCTGTATGCATCGCACATACAGAGTTAGCTTTCATTATTTAATATACTGTTATGGGAGTAAAAAACTCATCATATAAAGCAGTTAGTACTTCATTTTCTACCTCAGATAATACACCAAATACTAAACTTACTTCTGAAGATCCCTGGTTAATCATTTCAATATTTGAACCTGTTCTTGAAATAGCCGAAGCCGCACGTGCAGCAAGACCAGTATTATTTCGCATACCTTCGCCTACGATGACAATCATAGAAAATCCATGACGGAAATACACATCGTCCGCATGTAACTCTTCTTTAACACGTTTTACAATTCGTTCTTCAGCTTCGGGTGTAATCTGATTTGAACGAATAATTACTGAAATATCATCTACACCGGATGGAGTATGATCATAAGAAATATGTTCATCTTCAATGATATGGAGTAATTTTCGGCCAAAACCGATTTCGCGGTTCATTAAATATTTAGACACATACAATGTAGAAAAACCACTATCTGCAGAAATACCTGTTACTGGTCGACTAGTAGATGTAGTTCTTGCTGATAATATTCTAGTTCCTGGTGCAGATGGGTTATTTGTATTTTTCACAGTTACAGGAATACCTAATTTAAATACAGGCATTAAAGCTTCATCATGAAAAACGGAAAAACCTGAATAAGAAAGTTCGCGCATTTCACGGTAAGTAATTTCCTCTATCCCAACTGGATCTTTTACAACTTTAGGATTTGCCGTAAATACACAATCTACATCAGTAAAGTTTTCATATAAATCTGCTTTTACTGCAGCAGCCAAGATTGACCCTGTAATATCTGAACCACCACGGTCAAAAGTACGTAAAGTACCATCTTTTGTATAACCGAAAAATCCAGGGAAAACAATAATCTCATCGTAGTTAGCTAATTTCTTTAAATTTTCGTATGTTTCAGGTAGGGCGTATGTTCGTTCTGGTCGATCATTAAGTACTAATCCTTCAGAAGGACTTACATACGTTGCATTTAGACCTATAGAATTAAAATAAGCAGCAACTAATTTTGCATTGTTATCCTCGCCGCTTGCTTTTAAATTGTCAACAAATAAATCGATATCGGTTTTATCTGATTGAACGCGATCACGTAAATCTTGTGTAATGATATTAATAATAGAATAATCTAAACCGAGTTCAGCAGCGATTTCTTTAAATCTATTGATTACATTTTGAAGTTTACCTTCAACATCCCCGTCTTTAATGACTGCATTTGCTAAATCGATTAATAGATCGGTTACTTTTATGTCATCGCTATAGCGTTTGCCAGGTGCAGACACTACAACTATTTTTCTTTCAGGATTAGACTTCACAATGTTTGCCACTTTTTTGATTTGCTCAGCATTCGCAACAGAAGTGCCACCAAATTTACATACTATCATTTCACCAGATCCTTACTTTCAAAGATTGTATTTTCAGAAAAAACACTTGACTTATCACAGTGTACAAATTTTATTTTCATGAGTCAATAGTCGATACAAAAAATAATAAAAATCTTATCACACTTTGTATTTTCGTTTCAAGTCCATCTATTATATGTAGTTATAATTGTACTGAACAGCATGTTAGCCTATTTTAATACGCTTCATTGAATACAAAACCGTGTACACTCCCTTTAAGAATGTACACGATTTTTTTTGTTTCAACAATCATTATTGAACTTATTATATTATAAAATATTTTTATCATTTTCATAGGTTGTAATTATTGTCAAAACAGTGGTTATTTTAAGTTTAAGACTTGTAAATAACATATGGAGTTAATTTTAATGTCTCTTTTCGTCTCTTTATTTAGAATTTGGATTCTTCCTTCACCAGTTTGAACTAATACTCCATTTAAACATTCTTCATTCGTTCTAACTTTTACTTCCTTACCAACATATTTTATTAACGCTTTATATAGAGGTATACCAAAAAATAAATTTTCAATATCGGCATTATTCGAAACAAATACACCAAAATTAAATGCTAACTCTCTTCTTGTTTCTTGATCTGCATCGATAAATTTCGGCTCACTTCCCTCATCATCACATTCATCTCTTTCAATTGATAGAAGGTTTCTATAAAGTATGAATAATGAGCTACCTATAGGATTTATTTGAATAAAATCACGACCTGCATTAGCAAGTTTACCCTTTTTACAAACTAGTTTCATTCTTTGATTAGTTAGGTTTTGTTCACCATCTTCAGTAAGAGTATCTAATTCTGTTATTCCATCTATTACTATATATTCCTCATCTTCATCATTAGCTAGCTCTATTCCACATAGTATCTTAGCTCGCACCACAGCACCTTTTAAATCTAAAAAGTGTAATTGTAGTTGCCTTGTGTTTATTGGATTACTTTGTGTTCCAAGTGAACGAAGTAAGTGGTTAACCCCGTCAATGCAAGCTTGTAAATCATCTAACTCATTTTGAGGAAAACTGCTATTAGGAGAGGCATAATGTTTTGTTCGAATTTGTCTTCTGCAATCAAATGGAGAACCAAATAGATTAACAGGATGAATAGGAACAGTTTGATGACATATACATGGATGTTGATTACAACTACTACAAGGTATCATGTAGGACACCTTCATTCTTTTTTGGAGTAGAAGTTTCTAACAATAGCAATCCTGTACCTTCTTCATCTTCTTCCGTATTCTCTACTTCATTTTGCATTGATAATCTTACTTTTCCAAAAGAATTTTCTAATGGTGCTAGTGATTTATTTCTTCTCTTGAATACTCTTAAAATTCCCCACATCCCTAACTCAATATCCCACCTAATGTTACCTGAGCGATATAGATAGTCGCCAGGTGTATTGAACAACCCACCTGCACCATAGAATAAATGCAAATCATCATTTGAACCGACAGTCATTTGTGGATTAGCTGAAATGATTGAGGAATTTACATCCTCTTCACTTCTTAAGAATTTATGTCCATGCATCACAAAGGTTCTTGTTCTAGGTTTATCTGCAGGATGTATTAATCGAATGGTAATTGGGTCACCTGGATACGCTAATAATAGTGGTGTACTTGGATCATCAAACACTTTTGAACTAAATACTTTGTGAATATCTTTAAATCTCTTTATTCGATTTCTAAATGGTTCATAACGATAGTTAAATCCGCGGGAACCTTGATCTTCAAAGTCTGGTTGTTCTTCCTCTATTTCAACTTGAACATCCTTAAGGATGAGTGGTTCAGGGTCAATGATTAAGTTACCTTCCTTATCTAATAGTCTGACACCATCATGCATCATAAGGGCAAATTCTCTTACTTCTGGTAATAGAGGGTTTGATATAATGACTTGTTCTCCCGTATCCGTATGTTCCCTTGTTTTTGAATCTAGGAATTTTGAGCCTCTAGCTTCCCCAATGAACATTCCGAATGCTCCGTGATGTCTATGGTTTCGAATATCCGCCATATCCCAAAGATTTGCCGAACCAATGTCTTGATCAACATACCAACTATAGGTAATACTTTCCCCAGGACCAATCGTCTGATCATAGTTGAAACCTACCGTTGCACCATCAGAATTTCGAACGTCGTAAATAACTAATTGAGAATGTAATGAAATTCGATCAGATGATGGGTAAAACGCATCAACTGGTACCTCTGGATATCCGTGACGTCCTTTGTGATGGTCTTTACCATTTAATAAATTGGTTAGTTTAATTTCTACATACTCTCCAACATTCGCTCGAATAATGAATGGTTTAGGATTTTTCTTACCATTTAAAATATCCTCCACATCATCTTTTAAAGCATATACGATACCAAACGGATCATGATCTCCATTTCTGTTATATTCAATACAAGCATTTAACGCATAAACTTCATATTTTCGAACGATCGCATCTTTTGGATAACAATATTCTTCTACTTTAACCATAGGTGGTTTTTTGCCAGTTGGTTTTGGTAGAGGCTTTTCTCTCATTGGTAGAGCCTTACGATCACTTAAGGGCATTAAATAGGGAACTTGTTTTTCATAACTACGGAAGATACCCCAATTCCCTAGCCAAATATCGTCTATCGAACCAAAATGATAAAGCAAATCGTAGTCCCCTTCACCTTCCATTGCAAATTCGAGGGTAAAGGTTTCAGCTATAGCAATATGTTGTTGTTGATCTATTTCCGAATCTAAATCTGGACGTTCCCTATGCCAACGTTGCCTATGCAAATTAAAACTGTGTGATTCTTCATGAGCTCCTTGAATTAAACGAACACGAACCGAATCACCGTTATACGTTTCTAGTAAAGGTGTACATGGGTCACCATGTACCCAAGAACTAAAAACATAGGCAGGATCACAATCTGGATCCTTTAGTCGGAATTGGAGTGGTTCATTGCGATAATTAATCGCCATTACACCCGGATCATCTGGTGAGCCTGGGAAAGGTGGGGCATTTAGTGGGCAACCATCTTTATCGAATAATAATGCAAAGTCATGAACAAATAAGTTGATTTCTCTGAAATCAGGGATTAATGGGTTTTCAATTCTTGCTTGTGTACCAGAGTTGATTTCTTTATCCGAATAAGGACTTAAAAACTTAGAGCCCCTTGGTTCAATGTTAATGGCAGCAAACACACCATGCTGTTGATGTTCGTTTGCAAATAAGTGGTCGTGGAAGAATGTACATTTTAATTCTACATCTGCGTACCATTGATATTCTATTGTCTCATTAGGCGTAATACCTGAGTTATAGTTCCATCCGACATTTGCACCATCCGATACAAGAACATCGAACTTTACGAAGTGAACGTGCATACCAACCTCATATGTTCGGTTAACTAGTTGGAATGCATTACCGCCTATCGTTTCAGGTAATTTATTTGTATATTTAAACCGAATGACTTCACCTGCATTAGCACGAATTACTAAAGGTTCGGGCTTTTTCTTACCAGCTAAAATATCCTCATAGTCTTCAGCTAATACATAAAATCGTCCTTCTGGGTCATGCCATCCTTGATTGTTATATACAATCGGTGCTTGCATAAGGATCACATGGTATTCTCTCACTGGTGCATCTAATGGTGCCGGATTTGTGAATACTGCACCTGGTACTGCATTTTTAGCAAAACTATTTATCTCAATTTCAGTTGGTTTTCTCCCAGGCGTTACACCAAGTGGTGGACGAGGTGCTTTGAATCCGGGAATTCCAGGGATAAAATTCGGAAATCCTGGTCGTTCTGGAGTAGGCTTTGGTGGACATGGACGGTCTGGCAGTGGTTGCAGCGCTTTGATTTGAACACCGTTCGGATAGCACATACTACCGTCTTGCAACGTATCAAAGTTTCGTTGAATTCCCCACATTCCTTCTCCAAAATGCGGGTATAAATGACAGTGAATAATCGCATCTCCTATTGCTCCATGTAAGCTTCCTGCACCATATAGAGGTGAAACGGTATAGTGTGCTTGTGGTGAAATGGCTTGAACATCCACGATTTCAGAATCGACGTCTGTGTTTTCAAACAACCATTGATGAACGTGATAGTGGAAAGAGTGTGTCTCTTGAACACCTGCGTGCACAAGTCTTATTTTGATTGGATCCCCAATATATGCTCGTAATATTGGAGTATCAGGATCTCCAAATACCCATGAGTCATGGTGGACTTCTTCTCCTTCGCAATCAGGGCAAACGACTTCTTCTTGTATTAATCTCAACCGATTTCTCATTGGCTCAGAACGATAATTAATATTATGAGTTGCTTCAGGCTGTAGTGTATGTGGGCTTATAGGTACCTGACCTGTCAAATCATGAATTTCTTGTTCATCGTGAAAGAACCAACCAAACTCACGAAATGAAGGTAGGAAAGGATTGTGAACATCAGCAAAAAGACCGCTTTTTATAGGCTTACCAGTTTCAGGATGTGTCCACCAAGAACCTCTTGGCTCCACAAATAATGCTCCAAATAATCCATGAACATTACTTCCCAATTCACTTGATAATGGATTTCCTAAATCTGAGAAGAAGTGCACACCCTCTTCAGATACTTTCCACTTATAGAGTATTTTCCCACCTTTTTTAACTGTTGTATCTCGATCTAGACCAACAAATGAACCGTCAGCTGTCATGACGTCGTATTCAGCTCGTTGAATATGCATACCTGTATTAAACGGGAGCTGATTTTCGAACAATATTTCCACTTCATCACCGACACACGCTCTAATCACTAATGGTTCAACTAAATCAACTGGTGTATAAGGGTTTTTATCAACAAGTGTCTTTACAAGCTCTTCGTTTTCTTTTAAGACATACATCATACCTTCCGGATCATGATCTCCAAAACGGTTTACAACAATTCTTATTGGTATTGCAACGACATGAAATCGTCTAATCATGGTGATCATTCCTATGGCGAATATCAGGAATTTTTGGTTTACCGGGTTTTTCAATATAAAACACTTCAATTTCGTCTATATGGACTCGGAATATTTCATTATCAAGTTCAGTGACATTCGTCACATCTGCTTTTATAATTAAATAGTCACTATTTACACCTTTGATTGTACCTATTATTAAAAATGGAAATTGAAAAATAAGAAGGAATGCTTTGCGCCCAATATTCTCTCTAAATTCTTGGGTTACAACAAATTCTCGTATAGCATTAATGTCAGGATTTCCAAACCCATCTAACCCCATATTATCAAATTGATTTGTCAATGGTTTTCATCCTTTCTTTAAAATATTTTTGTTATATAACTCAAATTAATGGTATTTGTCGGTTTGGATCAAATGGAGTAAATAAAGCTATATGTTCCATTGGAAAACTTAGCGGAGTTGGGAACTGGTAAAACGGTGCATTATGCATTTTAATAATTACAGGAAATAAAGTGATGAAACCATTTGTAACATCGATTACCTTACCAGTAAAAATTGGGCGGAAAGTTTGACCTAAAATACTTAATTGTTTACTTTCCGTTACCAGTAAAATCGTCTCTCCTAGTACTTCTTCGAAAATTTTATTTTCATCAATAATCGGATCCTTCATCATAAACACCTCCATATTTCAGTGTTACCATAGTCTATAAAAATTTTAGAAAAAGGAATACGCGATAGCACAAGTTGTATAAAATTTCCAACAAGGATTTTATTAGAAAAGTATTGTAAATTGAAATGAGTAAAAAAAAGAAAAGAGTATCACTCAGAAACTCTTTTAATCTATTGATTTATTAAACAACTTTGAAAATACACGTTGCCAAAATGAAATGAATCTTGTTTGTTTCATGTAATTAATTTTTGAAATGCTAATTTCATTGTTATTATTTAAAATTACTTTTCCGTTACGTACATCAAGTATTCTTCCACTACTACAATTGTTAGAATAGATGGTTACTTTTGTACCTTTCCAACTCTTTAGATTGGTTTCTAACAATTCCTCATAAAATTGCTGTCGAAGTACTTCTTTCTCAGCAACAACCGAACCAAAGTTTGTTAATAATTTATTTCGAAGCTCCTGATCATAAGCAACCTGTTGATGTGTCCCTGAGGTATCCGGTATTCCAAATGGCGATTTTGCTGATTTGATCATTGGAAATGGGATCCAAAAACGTTCGAAAAGTGTTTTTATCATGACAAAGTTCCGACCAACAACCGCTACTTTGCCAATAGTTTCAAAGATTTCATCTCCACTAGCAGAATGTATTTCAACTAATTGATTTTTTTTTGACTTAAAAAACTTTAATAATATCATTTGTCTTTTCGAATTAGGAAGTTTTGTGCCAAGATTTTGTAAATTCGTATTGTGTATATACTCCTGCAACATTTTTAATTCATACATTGGTAATCCGCTTGGGGGTGAAGTAAACTTCCCATCTTTCTGTAATTCAGGGTAATTCTTTTCAAATATCTCGCTCATTCCACATTTCCTTTCTTTAATGAGGTAATTGAAGCAAGTTGTCTTTTCATACAATACAGTTGAAGGAGTGAGTTTTTGATTCTTTTCATCATACTTATCTTATTTAGTTACTTCCTTGTCTGTGCAGTCTCCTACGTTTTTTTAAGAAAAATTAAGTATCAGATCAGTTATCATTTAGGTATGAACATTGCCATGACAAGTAGTGGAATTATGGGAATTGCTGTAGGTACAATCTTAGTGTATGGTTTTCCAGGTAATTACGCATTCATCACTATCATTACGACGATCCTTGCAATCTTAGTAGGGGTAATTTTTGGGGCATTGGTAGATTACCAGACATTATTATCTGGTGTATCGAGCGGAATAATGTCTGGTCTTATGGGGCCAATGATTGGTATGGCGGCTGATCTTCCACTTGTTGCATTTTGTACAATTCTTGTATATGCATCATTTGCATTACTTTGCTTTTCAGTCCGCTCATAACTTATGGAGTGGGACTCAAAAAAGTGAGAATTGAAACAATGAAGATAATAACAATCATTAACAGGAAGTCAATTTTAACCCATTTTCCAATCTTTGTTTCTGAAGACTTCAATTTATGACGAATTATTGCTGCAATAATGACGACAATGGCAACAAACATAATTTTGATTAATAAGTAATGCCCCCAATCGCTTGTCAAAAATGCAAAATTTTGGGAATAGATAAATGTAATAATACTTCCAGTAATCGCTAATAGTAAAAAACTGATGAATGCGTAATTGGAAAATGTAGGAAAAAATGATTTCACATACAGTTTTTGTTTTTTCCAGAAGATCACTATAAATGTTATTCCAGCTGCCCAAATTGCCGCCGCAATTAAATGAATGCTAGTTAAAATAACGGATAAATAAGTAAAGTCAAATGTACTTGCGTGCCCGTTCACACTTTTACACAAAATGACAATAGTAATCCAGAAAATATCTAGCAAACGATATTTAAACAAACAAAGAAAACCGCTTAATGCAATCACTAAGGAAATAAGCCAGAATAGTCCAAAGTTTGTATCAAAAGGGAAATTGGTAGTGAAAAAAACTCCTTTACTCGTGAAAATATCAACTTGGATTAAAATAACGGAAATTAAGCCTACCAGATGAACCATTTGAAAAACGATACCCCAAAGAATAAATTTTCTCCTAATGTCACTTGAATAGTTTTGAATTGTTTGCCACCAAATAATCCATCCAATAAGCAAGACAAATCCAAAATAATAAAGTGCTTTTAAGATAAAAATGGATAGTTCTAGTACTGTTGTACTGCTCCCACTTTGGTTATTCGGTGAATTGTTAGTTGAAAATGGATTTTCGTTTCCTTGATTAATTATCGATTGGGTACTCTCACCAACTAGTATGAAATATTCCCCTTGAATAGGGTGGCCATCATTCAATGAGATAATATAGTATTGTATTTTATAAATGCCATCATCTAAGGTAGGAAGTTGGATGGAAATTTCCTTTTGGTCACTACTTAGTTTAGGAGAATGACTTGCCACTTCTTGATTGGCATCATCGTATATTTTTAATGAGAAATTTTTTTCAACTTCGCTATTAAACTGTAATTTTACTTCTGTCGGAGAAGTGTTATGCTGACTATTTGGCATTGGAGACTGTTCGACAACATACGCATGACCCCAAACTGTATGCATGCCTAAAAACAGGAACACAAAAGTAAGTAAAAATAAAAAAGGAATTTTATGAAATTTAATGGCTATTATCCTTTCATCATTTTAGTCTTATCCTATTCAGAGGATAATTTTTTGACTAGGTGATAAAGGATAATAGCCTGTGTAATGAAAGATTTACCTATTTATTTTTCCCAACGAACGTGATCTATTTTGTCTTTCAAAATCGTGATAATTGAGCCTTTACTTTTAATATCTACATAATCTATTCCAATATCTTGAGTTTTCCCTCTAAAACTGCAACCACCGAGTGTGAACAATTCATACGGACGAAATCTGTTTTCAAATAACTTTAAATTAAACCCATTATTTAAACCATTTAAATTTACTTGGAGCAAATCATCGCAGTTACATCGTTTAATAACTTTATGAAACCTACAATTATGATCCTCGCGATGGCAATTGCAATCTTGATGGTTTCTATCGTGACAGTTGCAACAGTGCTTCATGTCGTGTTGATGATCATCCTGACAACCACACAAATGATGCTTGAAACAACAGTCATCATCATGATGGTGTCTATTGTGACAGTTGCAGTTTTGCTTTATAAGTTGTTTGTCTTCATAATTGTGATGAACCATTGATTCCCAGTCGCGGTTTATGAAATGAAAATCATCATCATGATGTTTTATGTCACATTTGCAATCATGCTTTATATCCTTTTTTTTTTCGTTATGGTGATCCATACAATGACAAGATTGTCGTAATTTATGCCAATCGTCTTCATGGTGATGTTTGTTATGACATTTGCAGTTCTGTTTCATATCGTGTTTATGAGAACAATGACATCCACAACAATCATGCTTGAAACGACAGTCATCATCATGATGGTGTTTCTTATGACAATTGCAATCATGCCTCATATCATGGTTTTTGTGCTCATGATGGTTGTGATCCTTACATTTACAATTTTGAAGGAATTTATCCCAATCATTCTCATGGTGATGTTTCTTATGACAGATGCAATCATGCTTTATATCATGTTCTTTATCCTGATGGAAGTTGTGTTCCATACAATGACAAGATTGAAGTAATTTATGCCAATCATCGTGATGGTGATTATGGCATTTACAATGATGATGTTTTATTTCATGACATTTGCAATGATGTTCTGTTTTATGACATCTGCAATCGTGCTTATTATTTCGATGATTAAATTTCTTATTTTCCTTTTTACCGTTTTCACAGTTGCTACTTTCTTCAAAGAAGTCAAACATAAAGAACCTCCTTTCAAATAAGATTATCCTAGAATATTCGGATTCTCCTATTTAAAAAGAGACAAAGGCACACACTATTTATTCGTTTTTTGTGTAGGCGAATTAAAAATAAACTCTAATTTACCACTTTGAAGTTTAAGTTTTGCTTTTCCTTTTTTACCACTTTTCCAAGTAAAAAGAATTTCACGTGTCTCTTTTCCATTTAATAATTTTTTTGCATCAATGGATGTAATTTTTCCTTTCATAATCATTTTACTAATTGCGAATTTACATGCTTTATTGGAACATTGATAGGCTTTAAATCCTTCCACAACAGGACTTTGACATTCTACACATTTTCCTACAACATTCACCTTTTTTTCTTCCACATTCATAGGAATACTTATGAACTTCGAAGTTGTATCTTGTACGTATTGCAACATCTCTTTATAAAATAAACTTGAATTCAAACTTCCATCTGCAATATCTTTTAGCTTTTTGCTCCACACCGCTGTCAACACCGGAGAAACAATATCATGTTCACCTAAACTAGTAATCACATCAATTCCAAATTGCGTAGCAATAAAAGTTTTTCCTTCCCTAGCAATCATGCCGATAGATATTAATTTTTCAATAATTTCTGCTCTTGTCGCAGAAGTGCCAATTCCTTCTGCATCCTTTAAAATGCGTTGGAGTTCTTTGTCTTCCACAAATCTTCCAGCATGAAACATCGCATCAAGTAACGAACTATCCGTATAACGACTAGGTGGTTCAGTTTGTTTAGATAGAATTTGCTTGTTTTGTATAGTTAAAACCATATTTAAAGAAAGACTTGGTAAAGGGTGCTCTTGTTTCTTTCGAAAGGACTCATACAGAGCTGTATACCCTTTTTGCACAACCATATTTCCAGTTGCTTTAAAGTAATGATGATTTGCTTCAAGAATTGCCACTGTTTTATCAATCACATAAGGAGGTAAAAAGATAGACAATAAGCGTTTTGCAATTAAATGGTAAACTTTTAACTCATTCGAAGATAAATTTTTCTTTCCAATAGGTACATCCGTCAAAGTAATGGCATGATGATCGGTTAATTTTTTATCATCAACATATTTTTTTGAATAAATTACATCATCTAGTTGCTTTTTATTTTGAAGGACTGATGTAACAATCTCTTTGTAGTCTTCTATATTAACTAAATGCTTAATATTATCTTCTATCGTTTTCGCAAAGTTCGTAGGTAAGTGTTTTGATTCTGTTCTTGGATATGTAATCAACTTTTTTTCATATAAACTTTGTGCAATTTTCAATGTTTCAGAAGAAGTAAACCCATAGAATTTATTTGCTTCCTTTTGTAGTTCTAACAATGAGTGTAATGAAGGCGCATAAATTGTTTTTCTTTCGCTCTGTAAATCACGAACAATTGCCTGGGAACTAACCTGAGACAAAACTTGCTCCGCCATTTGTTTTGTTAGGATTTTATTATTATTGGTTTTTAAATCTATCCATAGTGCTTTAAATGTCCCAAAGTCTAATTCAATCTGAAAATAGGGTTCCGGTTTAAATTGGCGAATTTCAAGCTCCCTTTTTACAACAATTGCAAGCGTTGGTGTCATAACTCTTCCGATTTTAATAATTCTTCCACCTTTTACGGTCGCTGCTCTCGTTAAGTTTAAACCAATCAGCCAATCAAATACTGTACGATACATCGCAGCATTTCGTAAATTTCGTATTAATAGATCATTTTCATCTATTAAATTAGTTAATGCATGACGAATGGCACCATCAGTTGTTTGAGAAGTCCAAAAACGTTTAACAGGAAGCTTACAATTCATCTTTTTATAAAATGAATAAAAGATATTCTCTCCTTCCATCCCTGCATCACATGCATTGATGAGGAAATCAAAATGATTGGATTTTAGTTTTTGTTCGATCTCTTTATAAACTTTATAGGCTGATTTTTTTACACGAAACTCATATCGTTCAGGAATCATAGGTAGTAATTGTATATCCCACTTTTTCCATTCCGATTTATATTCATGTGGTTCTTTCAGTTCAACTACATGTCCCACAAAAGCTGTAAATTCTATTTCATAGGGCAATTTCATAGATTTATATACTTTTTGTATGTCACGCATAAGCGAGGGCTTTTCTGCTATAAGTAACGCTTTTTTCATACGATTACCTCACTTTCTATCCCCCTAAGTATAAATTGTTTTATATCAAAATGTAAAAAAGGGAAAACTATATTTTCATTATTTTTGACTAATTAAATCCAGAAAATCAATCGTTGTATTATTTTGAACTTTACTATATTCCTTACTAAAATCAGATATTATCAACTATTTCTAGCAAATATCGACATATGTTGATATAATAATTTTAGTAGTTTTTAGGGGGATTGGGTATGCAAAATGTTTCTAAAAGAACGATTCTTTGGATTGTACCAATATTAATAATTGTTATTTTTTGGTACTTTTATGGTCCTAAAGATGAAATTACAGACAATGAATACATAACATATGTAAAAGAGCAAAAGGTAAGTGAAACAGCAGAAACTTTTGACAAAGCTTTTGGATCTTATTGTGAAGATGAAAAATGGGTATACTTTAAAACACAAAAAGAGCAGCACGTCGTTGAGTTTAAAGGAAGCTGCCCTCAAAATGAAGAGTTAAAACAAGTTAATTTACAATTCGTTGTTGAAGAAGATCGAAGTGGTTATGAATTAAATGTTTTACTATTAGATGGTGTGCAACAAACTGTTGAACAACGAGATATGTTTATCAATGATGTCGTATCGTTATAAAAAATTTGAAACCTCGCATTCTTAACATTGAATGCGAGGTTTCATTTTTATCTAATAGATTGAAAGTTATAACCCTGCAATTCCTGGTCGAGTCATTGCATAAGGATCTAAAATTCTTTCAAGTTGTTCTTCTGTTAATACATCATATTTTATACAAAGTTCACGTATTGAAGCACCTGATAAATATGCTTCACGTGCTAGTTTTGAAGCTGTTTCGTATCCAACATGAGGATTTACTGCTGTAATGATTCCTACACTTTTTTCTACGTACTCTTTCATTCTTTCTTCATTTGGTTGTATACCTTTTAAACAATTTTCAGTGAAAGATTTAAAGACATTGCTCATGATTGAAATCGATTGTATTAAGTTAAAGAATAAAACTGGTTCCATAACATTTAACTCAAATTGACCAGCTTCAGATGCAGCTGAAATTGTTAAATCGTTACCAAACACTTGGAACGCTACTTGGTTCATAACTTCTGGCATTACAGGATTTACTTTACCTGGCATTATAGATGATCCTGGTTGTCTTGCAGGTAAAACAATTTCACCTAAACCAGCACGTGGACCTGATGCCATTAAACGTAAATCATTTGCGATTTTTGACATGTTCAACATACACACTTTTAGTGCTGATGATACTTCTGTATAACAATCTGTATTTTGAGTAGCATCTATTAAATGTTCTGCTCCTTTTAGAGGAAGTTCACTTAACTCAGCTAGGTTTCTTGTAACAGCCTCAATATATTCAGGCATTGCGTTTAAACCTGTACCAACTGCTGTAGCACCCATGTTAATGTCATACATATGTTGTTTTGAAAAAGAAATTCGATCAATATCACGCGCAATCACACGGCTATAAGCTTCAAATTCTTGGCCTAAAAGAATCGGAACTGCATCTTGAAGATGTGTACGGCCCATTTTTATAATTCCAGCAAATTGTTTTGATTTTTCAACAAAAACTTTTTGCATATAATTTGTTGAATCAATTAATTGATTTAATAGATTTAATACTGCAATATGAGTAGCTGTTGGAAATGCGTCATTTGTTGATTGAGACATATTCACATGACTGTTAGGGCTAATAACGTGGTAATTCCCTTTTTCATGTCCCATTAATTCAAGTGCACGGTTTGCAATCACTTCGTTTGCATTCATATTAATAGAAGTTCCTGCGCCACCTTGAATTGGATCTACAATAAATTGTTCATTCCATTTACCTTCAATTACTTCATCACAAGCTTTAACAATAAACTTACCTATTTCTTGATTTAGTAAGTCAACTTGCATATTCGCTAATGCTGCAGCTTTTTTTACAATCCCTAAAGCTTTAATGAGCTCAGGGTGGATTCTATAACCAGTGATTGGGAAATTTTCTGTTGCACGAGCGGTTTGAACTCCATAGTACGCTTCCACTGGTATTTCCTTTTCCCCTAAAAAATCTTTTTCAATACGAAATTCACTGACTGTCACCATAAATGTCACCTTTTTTCTTGGAGCGTTATAGTAAAACGCTTCCATGTTATGAAGAAATCTATCTCAAAATTAGATTACATTAATCTCATTCCGAGAACAAGACCTAATCTAATATTTTTATTTTCAAAATTTTTCTAAATAGAAAGTTACTGTTGCTAATTGGCATAGAATGCACAATAATTGTAGAGAACCGTATTATTTGAATATTTCGCACATTAAGATTTACTGTTTATAGAATGAAAGAAGGCAATGTAATGAATGTATCTGCAATGATTAAATTAACGATTTCAATGGCCATTTTCGGTTCCATTGGATTTTTTACAATTAACACAGGAATCCCCGCTGTTGAGCTCGTTTTTGTCCGCTGTATTTGCGCAACACTTTTTCTAAGTGGTATGTGGTATTTAACTGGTGGGTATAAAATTGAAAAATGGAGTAAAAAAGAAGTTTTCCGTACGTTTTTATGCGGGGTTTTCCTCGTTTTAAATTGGGTCTTTCTATTTAAAGCATTTGAGGAAATGTCGATCTCAATAGCCATTTCCATTTATAATTTAGCACCTATATTCGTTTTGGTTTTAGGAACTGTTATTTTAAAAGAGAAAATGACTGTTTCTGGCGTTTTAGCAACGGTAATTTGTTTTATTGGAAGTATCTTTATTGTAGGAATTAACAATTTCCAATCAATCGATCAATTCCTTAATTCTGGATTCCTTTGGGCGTTATTATCAGCTCTTTGTTACGCTTTAACGATGTTTACGAGTAAGACAATCCAAAATTTATCACCTTATGCTACAACATTTTTACAAACGATTGTTGGGATCGTGATGCTACTTCCTTTCTGTAACTTTGGGGTTTTTGATGGATTAACAACTTCAAATTGGTTATACATATTAGGAACAGGGATTATCCATACAGGATTTGTATATTATTTATTCTTTGATAGTATTAGAAATCTCTCAACCATCATTGTTTCGGTGTTGGTATTTGTTGATCCTGTAGTGGCAATATTATTAGACACCATCATCCTTGATTTTAGACCAACACTACTACAAACTTTCGGGATTATACTAATTTTTGCTGGAATACTATTTACCGTATTCAAACCAGCGAATAAAAGTTCGATAGATGTAAAAGAACAAGAAATCACATCATAACCATAGAATAAAGGTAACCTGAAATAGTAAATGTAAAGTCCCATTAAGATTGATGGGACTTTTTCATTTTTGTTCTGCTTTGAAAAGGAGTGTCCATACTAATAAGAGACTTCTATTATTTAATCTACCTTTTTTATTCATTTGCACTCAGTTTTGTAACATACAGCCACTCTCGTTCAATTTTTTCACCCAAAAATAAAGGTACAATCCATAGCTTATATGGATTGTACCTATATGTTCGTTTTCAAACTATCTTTCTGTCATTTGCTTCCAAACAGAGCCTTTTGCTTCTTCACCTTGTTCAATTCTGGCAATGGCCATTTTCACTTGAAGTTTCACTTCAAATTCAGGGTCGTTTTCAGCCTCATGTAGTGCCGGTAAACTTTTTTCAGTTCCTGTCTCATATAGGTACATTGCCGCGCGCCAACGAACTAATTTATTTTTATCCTTTAAAGCATGAATCATGGCAGGTTCAAATTCAACTAATCCTAAATCACTCATGCAATCCCCAGCTGTTCGTCTAACGGCAGCACTTTTATCGTTTAAAGCACGCGTTAAAGCTGGAACAACCGCAACATCTTCTATCATACCTAAATACACCGTGGCTAATCGGCGGATGGACATTTGTTCGTCTTCTAGTGCTTTTTTTAGTAGTGGTAAATCTTCAATTTCTGGATCTGGCAGTTGATCTAACATTTGATAACGTTTTTGCCAATCCTCAGCACTTTCAAATTGTTCTAAAGTGACTTTTTCGCGCTCAAGAGTAACAGATTTTTTTGCATTCGCACCTTTAATAATTTCATGTAATCTATCTTCGGGATACGTAGCTTGAATTTCTGTCAATACGCTTTGTGCAATGTCTTCCTTTTCACCATAACGAACGCCAAAATCAACCCACTTACGTTCTAAAATATAATTATCATCGAATTTATTGATCTGAATCGATTGAAATGCTTCTGCGAATCGATCGCCTGTTGAGATTCGGTGCTCAGATGAAGAATCAAATACTTTAATTTGAAGCGGAATACCTCTGAACATTTGTACATGAACAAATACTTCACCATAGTGATCATTTACTTGTCCAGAATGTTCAACATCCTCGCCCTTTTCTCCCATAGCAATTCTTATACTTGATAATATATTTTCCCAGTTGAATTTGGCATTTCTTTCAACTGCTAAAAAGTCCGCAACATGATATACACCTTTAACACCTTCAACATTTAGTATTGCTTGTATCGCTTCAGGAGCACTGCTTGCATTCTCTTTTGTATAATTGAAACTTTTGCCAAAAGGAAGCTCCTCATCTACTACAATTTTCATCGAGTTTGGGCTTGGAGTTGGTTCAATTGTTACGATTTTCACTGTGTTTCTCTCCTATCCATTTACAATTTCTTCAAGATAAGACCATCTTTCAATTAATCTTTCATATTCTTTATTAAGGTTATCTAACTGCTCGGTTAGTTGTTGTAATCTTGTATAATCAGAACCAATAGTGGCAATTTCAGCTTCAGTTTTTTCGATATCTTGTTCCACTTTAGCGATATCATCCGAAATAGTTTCCCACTCTTTTTGCTCCTTAAATGATAACTTTTTCTTATCATTCTTTAGCTTTTGAGGCTTAGTTTTTTCTACTTTTTCCTCTTTAATTTCTACTTTGATAGCGACTGATTGTTTCTCTAAATAATCGGAGTACACATCAAGACTCTCATCTACATTTCCTTTACCATCTAGAATCCAAAGCTTTCTTGCAATACGATCAAGGAAGAAACGATCATGGGATATTGTGATAACTACGCCAGGGAAATGTTCAATAAAGTCTTCTAACACACCTAATGTTTCAATATCTAAATCATTTGTGGGCTCATCAAGTAATAGAACATTTGGTTGCTCCATTAATAATCGTAATAAATGTAGTCTCTTTCGTTCCCCACCAGATAATTTCCCAATTGGTGTCCCATGTGTATGTAAAGGGAATAAAAATTTCTCCAACATTTGGGCAGCAGAATATCGAATTCCTTCTGAATCTGTAATATCATTTGAAGCTTCTCGAATATATTCTATCATTCTCGCGTTTTCATTCATGGATGGAAGTACTTGTTTGAAGTGTGCTCGTTTTACCGTTTGGCCGACAATCACTTCCCCAGAATCAGGCTCTAATTCACCTGCTAATAAATTCATCAGAGTCGATTTTCCATAACCATTAGCACCAATGATTCCAATCCGGTCACCTTGTTGAAGTAGAAAGTTAAAATCTTTTAGTATCACTCTGTCACCAAAGGATTTAGATAATTGTTCACCCTCAAGAACTTTTTTCCCTAAGCGTGTTGTAGCAAGTGACATTTCTAAATTAGTATCATTAGACCCGCGTTCTATTTGAGAATCTAGCTCTTCAAAGCGTTGAATTCTTGCTTTTTGCTTTGTTGTTCGGGCTTTAGCTCCACGACGTATCCATTTAAGTTCAGAACGGTAGCGATTTTGTAATTTCTCTTGCGTTGATGCTTGCATTTCTTCTCTTATTGCTCGAGCTTCCAAATAGTCTGCATAATTTCCGGTATGTCGGTACAAGGTTTGATTGGCAAGTTCATAAATGTGAGTGGAAACCTCATCTAAAAAGTAACGGTCATGGGTGATAAAAATAACTGCCCCGCGTAATCGAGTAACCATTTCTTGTAGCCATTCTGTAGACTGTACATCAAGATGGTTCGTCGGTTCATCTAACAAATATAAATCAGCAGGTTCGATTAACACTTTGGCAAGCGCTACTCTTTTTTGTTGACCACCTGAAAGATTTGCAACCTTCTCATCGTACATATCAATGCCAAGTTTCGTTAAGGATTGCTTTGCTAAGGCATTAACATCCCACGCTTTTTCAGAATCCATTTGCTGTTGTAGTCGAAAAAGTTTATTTTGATATTCTTCTGATTCAGGGTTTATGGATAATTGAACGACTGTATCTTCATATTCACGATTCAGTTTGACAATAGGCGAGTCCCCTGAAAAGACTGCCTGTAATACGGTTTCACCTTCATTAAACTGTGGTTCTTGCGGCAAATGTGCAACACGGTATTTGTTTGGGTGATCTAGGTCGATTGAATCAGCGTCTTGAATGCCTGCTAGAATCGACAATAGAGTGGATTTACCCGTTCCATTTATACCAATTAGCCCTGCGCGTTCACCTTCATAAATTGTAAACTCAATATCTTTAAATAGGGTTTTATCCCCTACTGTTTTTGTTAATTTTGAAACAATTAAATGACTCATGAGATTCCTTCTCTTTCCTTTTAAGCTATTGTTACAAGGATAACATAAAATAGCGGTACCTGGCACTCATAGAACTCAGGAACAAATAGAGCAACATTTATAGAATCAAAAAAGGAAAGCCACATAAGTTAGGCTTCCCCATTTAGTTCATTGTTTAATTGTTGTAGAAACGTAGTCATAAAAGCGTGTCTTTCTTCAGCTAATTCTTTCCCTTTTTGCGTTGTCATTAGATCTTTTAATAATAAAAGTTTCTCATAAAAGTGAGTAACAGAAGCAGTTGATTTTGCACGATATTCTTCTTCTGTCATTTGGAATCTAATTTCTTCTGATTGATCGTAAAGTTTACGCCCTTTTGCACCTCCATAGGCAAATGTTCTAGCAATCCCGATTGCCCCAATTGCATCTAAGCGATCAGCATCTCTTACAATCTTAGCTTCTATTGTGGTTGCAGGTAATTCATTTCCACCATTAAAAGACACACTAGCTATTATCTCTTTTAAATGCTGCTTTCTATCATCGCTAATTTTTAATTCATTTATTAATTGATTTTCTTGATCTTTCGAATCGGTATACTTTTTATCACTTACATCGTGTAATAATACTGCAAGTCTTACAATTTCTTGATCACAGGTAGGTTCACTAGCTAAAATAGCCTCTGCATTTTGCAAGACCCGTTCAATATGCTGAAAATCGTGACTAGCATCAAATTGTTCATATATACTTTTAACTTTTTCTTTCACAATTTCAATCATGGCATTTTGTCCTTTCAAATATAAAATATCTTTTCTTGGTTTATTTGTATTATAGATGGACTAGCTATAATAAACTAGTTTTAAAGAGTGTAAAATCGAAAGGAGATTATTCTGAAGGCTATTGATTTTGGTGCTTTTCTCATTCGGGTAGTGTTAGGTGTGACGTTTTTATTACATGGACTAGCCAAATACCAAGAAGGCATTGGTGTCGTTCAAGACCGTTTTGTTAACTACAGTATTCCCTATGCGGATTATGTAGCATTAGGTGTAATATTCGTTGAAATATTAGGCGGTCTATTTATGATTATTGGTTTTACAACACGCTTTATCGCTACATTATTTTCAATCATTATGATTGGTGCTATCTTCTATGTAAAATTTGAGATTGGATTTTTACAAGGTTATGAATTAGATGTTCTTTTACTTGCAATGTCATTAGCCCTTCTAGTTGGTGGAAGTAAGTTCATAGCAGTTGATAACTTTTTTGTAGAAAGAAAGAAAAAGAAGTAGTTATTAAATTACTATATTGTCACTTAGCTTGTTGATTCCACTGATCACAAGCTTTTTATTTTTGTAACAAAAACTATACTCTAACGACTAATCATAAAAGAAAGGAGATGAAAGATCATTGAATCTTAGTAGGCTCTTTACACTACTTGTTTTAGTCATCCTTATTTCAGGTTGTAGTGCGGGAAATAATCTGAGCAGTACTTCATCAACTAATACTTTTGAAAATGTAACGGAGGGTTTAGTTAATAACGAACAGTTTACCTTCAGAGTGTATAGTGAAAAAGCAGTTTATCAAGTAGGTGAACCTTTAAAAATAAAAGCGGAGCTTACATATATCGGGGATTCGGAATCTATTACTATTTCCCATGCAGCATCGCCTATTTGGTTACTTACTACGAATTTAACAGAAGATTATCAATTTGAGGCAGCAATGAATGAACCACTAATTCTTACTGAGCTTAATAAAGATGAACCATATATCGAAAGTTATCAATTTTCAGGTAGTTCATATTACGATGGTGCACCTGGTAAACCTTATAGTGAGGAAGTATTTATGAAAATGGCTGAAGGAAATTTCCCTCCTGGACAATATGAGATAAAGGGAAGAACAGATTTTGCAATCGGTGACGAAATTATGAATGATAGAGTGAGTCTAGAAACTTCTATTGTTTTTACAATTATTGAATAATTTATAAAGGATTACTGTCTTAGATTTATATTTAAAGACAGTAATCCTTTGTATTCTAGTCAATAATTTTTTCGTGACAATGAAGCATAGGGAGGAAACGCATTATTACGTTTCCCTAAATTTATTAATTTGTCAGCTGTTGCTCTGCGTAATTTCTATACAATTCATGTTTTTTAAGTAATTCCTCATGTTTACCCATTCCAGTAATTTTTCCATTTTCAATGAAAATGATTTGATCTGCATCGACGATTGTTGATAATCGATGTGCAATGACGAAAGTTGTTCTCCCTTTCATAAGTCGGAATAACGCTTCTTGTACGACACTTTCGGATTCACTATCTAAACTTGCAGTGGCTTCATCCATTAACAATATTTTCGGATTTTTATCTCCATTTATTAATTCATTTTTATTGTAAACTAGCTAAACGATTTAAATCGAATAGAAAGCCTAATAAAAATAAGAGGAGTATGTCAAATAGTAAACATACTCCTCTTATTAGTAATCTATTGATTTCCTACTAAAATAATCCTACTGCATTACCATCTTCATCTACATCCATTCGAAGAGCTGCAGGATTTTTAGGGAGACCAGGCATTGTCATAATTTCTCCCGTTAAACAAACAAGGAATCCAGCACCTAGTTTTGGAATGACTTCACGGACTGTAATTGTAAATCCTTCAGGTCTTCCGATTAAACTTGGTTGATCTGATAATGAATATTGTGTTTTAGCCATACAAATAGGTAACATATCCCAACCAAACTGTTCGATTTGAGCAATTTGTTTCTTTGCTTTATCTGTAAATTGAACTCCATATCCACCATATACCTTTTGAACAATTGTTGTAATTTTCTTCTCGATGGAATCGGTTAATTCATATAAATGAGAAAAGTCATTAGGTTGTTCTAGAACTTCTAGTACCTCTTTTGCTAATTCAATTCCACCTAATCCTCCATCTTCCCAAACGTTCGTCCGAGCAATTCGGATGTTATTAGATTTAGCCCACTTCATAATGAATTCTAATTCAGCTTCCGTATCCGTAATAAAACGGTTTAATGAAACAACTGGTTCAATCCCAAATGCTCGAACCGTTTCAACATGTTTTTCTAAGTTCACGATACCATCTTGTAATGCCTTCACATTTTCATTTACCAAGTCACTTTTTTGAACACCACCATGCATTTTTAATGCACGTATTGTTGCCACTACAACGACTGCATCCGGAGAGAAGTTACCTTTTCTTGCTTTAATATTCATAAATTTTTCTGCACCTAAATCCGCACCAAACCCTGCTTCTGTAACAACAATATCTGCTAATTTCCGCGCAGTTTGTGTTGCCATTATTGAGTTACATCCATGGGCAATGTTCGCAAAAGGTCCCCCATGAACAATTGCTGGAGTACCTTCAATTGTTTGCACTAAATTCGGTTTTAAAGCATCTTTTAATAATAAGGTAAGTGCTCCTTCAACACCTAAATGACGGACAAATACAGGTTCTTTGTCGAAGGTATAACCAATCAAAATGCTTGCTAATCGTTCTTTTAAATCTTGAAGACTAGTTGCCAAGCAAAATATAGCCATAATTTCTGAAGCAACTGTAATATCAAATCCATCTTCTCTAGGCATACCTTGTGTTGGACCACCTAAGCCAACAACAACTTTTCTTAATGCACGATCATTTAGATCCATAACACGTTTCCAAATTATTCTTCTTGGGTCAATGTTTAATTCATTCCCTTGATGTATATGATTATCAATGAAAGCAGATAATGCATTATTGGCTGTTGTGATCGCATGAAAGTCGCCAGTAAAATGTAAATTGATCTCATCCATTGGTAATACTTGTGCATAACCACCACCAGTTGCTCCACCTTTAATACCCATTACTGGGCCGAGTGATGGCTCACGTAATGCGACCATTACTTTTTGATCTAATCGTTTAAGTGCATCTGCTAATCCAACCGTAACCGTCGATTTCCCTTCTCCAGCAGGAGTAGGACTGATTGCTGTTACAAGCACTACTTTCCCTGTACTATTACCAGTAATTTTTAATGGATCTATTTTCGCTTTATATCGACCATAAGGTTCTAATGCATCCTCAGGTATCTTGGCATTTTCAGCAATAACACTAATTGGTTTAATTTCTGCATTCGTTGCTATTTCTAAATCAGTTAAATTTTTTGTAAGGGCCATATTGATACCTACTTTCAATATATTTCATAATAATTATACACTTTTGATACAAAATAAAACTATGAAGGAATTGGTACACTTCCATTACTTGTTTACATTTATTTATCTGATTGAATATAGTATGGTATGACCCGAAAAAGGGAGGAAACTTTAACATGCACGAAGGTACAGTTAAATGGTTCTGCGATGATCAAGGCTATGGATTTATTGAAACACTTGATGGAGAAGATGTGTTTGTTCACTTTACAGGAATATCAGGTGAAGGGTTTCGTTCCCTAAGAGACGGACAAAAAGTGTCATTTGAGATTGTGGAAGGCATTCGTGGACCACAAGCAACTTGCGTTTCAACCTTATCCTAAAAAAACCCTTCCAATCAGGAAGAGTAAATTTCTTATTTAATAAATTTATAATTTGCATTGTCAATTTTTAAAGTTTTTTCCATGGAAGCACCACTTATTACGACTTCTGTAATAAGGTTTTGAGCATCTCGGTTATAGTAAAATATTAAATCACAATTTGGAGTAACTAACTTTATCAACGAAGTAGTTTCTATTAGTTCAAAATTAAATAAATTAGACCATTGACGAACTTTATCTAAATTTTTAACAGTTAAAACTATTGAATCAATCTTTAGATTTCCTAAAGGATGATGTCCTAATGTACCACTTCTCAACAAATCATTGTATCTTTCCTGATCCTCTAGATTCCACTCGATTAAAAATGGAAACTCTAATTCGTTTCCCTCTAATCCAAAATGCAGCAATTTCCATGATACTATTGTTCCATCAGGTCGTTTTCTAGAAAAGGACTTTGGACCATCTACAAATAGGCCAGCTTCTTTTAATCTTTTTGCATCTTCATTAATTGTATTTGTTCGTAGTGCAATTCGAGTAAATCCATTACGTCGATTGTTCTTTTCATAGGATTCATGTAATGTATAAGGCACTTTAGCTGATTTATTAAATAATTCTTCATCAAATATTCCAATATACTCAATATACGATAGGTTTTCAAAATAACTTAAGGAGTTATAGGTGCCCCACATTTCGTGTTTACCACCCAATACAGTTCGAACTCCTTCATCTGACATTCGATCAACCAAAACCTCAGGGTGGTCAACAAAATGCACGATATGATCTAACTTGTACACATCTCATTTCCCCTTCGAAAGTAATAAACAGATTACATTTACCATGTCGTTATTTATTTACAATATCAAAGTCCTGAGCATCAATTAATTGCTCGTCCCAGTCTTTGCTAACATCCACCCAAGAAATTGCACCAGAATACGTCATTAACTCATCACAAGTAAGCTCGATGGCAGAATTAATGCTTCCACATGCAGGAAATACAGTTGTAAAACGTTTTAACGAAATATCCAAAAAGACTGGCAAATTATGTGCTAGACCAAATGGACAAACACCACCGATTACGTGTCCAGTTCTCTCAACAACTTCTTCAGCATTTAACATTTTTGCCTTTACTTCGAATTGTTCACGAAATTTACGGTTATCCACCTTTGCGTCCCCAGCCGTTACAACTAAAAATGCATTATCTTCTTTATTTTTAAAAGATAATGTTTTAGCAATTCTTGCTGGTATCACATTTAAAGTAAGAGCTGCTTGTTCTACCGTAGCACTACTTTGTTCAGACTCTAAAATATCTTGATCTCTGTTGAACTTCTTAAAATGTTCCCGGACACTTTGTAATGACATATTAATACAATCCTTTCTTTCCCTAGAAGTATACTTTGATTATTAATTATACCGAGAGAATTTGTAATTGCGCAAAGAATGTGAATAGTATTACTTAAAGTTTCTTAAAAGATTGATTAATTGATTTGCGGTATTTTTCTTTCCTTCTACTCGAATCACTTCACCATCATTCGCTACAATAAAATGAGGTTCGTCCGCTCCATATAACGAATTCGAACTATTAGCCACCATAAAATGAGCTTGAGATGTTTCCATTCGCAATTTTGCTCTAGAGATTAAGTAATCAAGATCATCTGTTGCTTCTAATTTAAATCCAATTAACGTTGTCTCTGGCGCCCATTCTTTTATTTGACCTAATACTTTTGGTGCTTTCTTAAAATGAATAATTGGAGGTTCATCGGAAGGCATCTTCCCTTTTTCCTCCATTAAATTACCTGCTTGGTCATATACTTTATCGATAACCCAATCAGAACCAGCTGCTGCCATTATTACAAAATCAACTTGTTCAGATTGTACAATCGATTTTAACTGCTGACCTAAGTCTTCAATTCCTTCAAACATAACCCTTCTCATCGATTCAATGTTTTTAGGAAGCTGTGCAAAATAGCCATGCATATAGATTACTTCAGCACCTTCAGATAAGGCTGCTTCTGCTAAATAGCACCCCATCGATCCTTTTGATAGGTTTGTGTGCCCACGAACTCGATCCCACTTTTCTAGAGTTCCCCCACTTGTTATTAACACCTTTTTACCTTGTAAACTTTTCACACAATCACCCATTTGCCATATTAATGTACTAGCTTGATATTTTATTCATCTTCCCACTCATTACTAAGTGTGTAGTGTTTTACTAAATGAAGTTAACACTTCAATAAACTTTGCTGTTGCTGGAGAATGGGATTGCTTTGTTGCAATGCCGATTGTCCGATAACAATTTTGCTGTAAAGGAATTGCTCTTACATCCATCGGAAGCTTGTTCAACACAAGTTCAGGTAAGATGGATATTCCTAAACCATGTTCTACCATTGATACTATACCGTTTTCATCGAATAGTTCAAAACGGATATTCGTCTTTATATTATACATATCAAGTATCGTCTTTACATCATTTGTGCCATTATACGACGTCATGATAAATGGCTCTAATTCAATATCTTTTATATCCACCATATCTTTTTTAAACAGAGGACTTTTTTTAGAGACAATGCATAATAAGCGATCACGGAATAGGGGTGTATAACTGAATAGATTGGAATAGGGATGATTTAAAAAACCACAGTCTATAACCCCATCCAGTAACATTTGTTCTATTTCGTAATAATCTCCCTCAAAGAGTTTAATTTGTATTCCTGGATACTCCTGTTCCATTTTTTGAATAATAATTGGTAACCATTTGGTAGAGATACTTGAAAAAGTACCAATTCTAACTGTCCCTTTTGTCACACCATTAATATTGGCGGCCTCTTGTTTTAATAATTCTTGTGCCTGAAGAACTTGTCTAATGGCATTTAACATGATTTGGCCATCAGTTGTTAATTTTAGCCCATTTTTACTTCGATGTATAAGTTCAAAACCAAATTCTTTCTCCAAACTGGAAATTGCGTGACTTACAGCAGATTGAGTTAGACCTAATTGTTCACCAGCTTTTGTAAAACTACCAATTTCTGCAGTCTTATTAAATATTTCATATTTAAATAAACTCATCTAATCCCTCATTACATGAAAAAAATTAATATAAATCATGATTAACATTCGTTTCACTAATTAACAAAATCATTATATATTATTATTGCCATTAAGGATACAAGACAGGAGAAAAATTCCATGCAATTTAAGGCAAATATACTATTAGTAATAGTAACAATGTTTTGGGGAATGTCCTATATGTTTATGGTCATGGGACTTGAGTCGTTAGAGGTTTTTAATACCGTTGCATTACGAAGCTTCATTGCTTTTGTGCTAGCTGGTATGATTTTTTATAAGAAACTATTAAATATTGACAGAAAAATTATCTTATATGGCATTATACAAGCTTTCTTTTTAGTTGGTGCAATAGGTTTACCAATGATGGGTGTGATGACCACCCCAACAGCAAATGCAGGTTTTTTAGTTAGTTTAACTGTTGTGCTAGTACCAATTATGAGCAGTTTAATTGATAAGAAACTACCAACAAAAACAGTTAGTATGGCAATTATATGTACGATGATTGGAATCATCATTTTAACAGTCAATCACTCATTAACATTCCAAATAGGCGACATTTTTTGTCTTTTAACCGCATTATCGTATTCTATCTATATTATTTTAAATAGCAAATTTACTAAAAAGGTTGATCCATTAACGTTTGGAATTTATCAAATGGGTTTTGCTACAGTAATAGCTGGCATCATATGTCTACTGTTTGAAACACCAAAAATTCCTTTTTCTTCTTCCGGATGGATTGCAATTCTTGGATTAGGAATTCTTTGTAGCGCTTTCGGTTTTATCGGTCAAACTGTTGCGCAAGTTTATACAACCCCTACACATACTGGTTTAATTTTTTCTCTTGAACCCATTTTCGCATCAATTTTTGCTGTATTGTTTTTGGGGGAAGCGTTGACAAGCAGATTACTGATTGGTGGATTATTAATATTTGTCGGAAATATCATAGCACAGTATGAACAATTTCATAGTTTAAGAATCATATCATCTAAAACAAGTAATACAACATAATAAAAATAATAAAACTGCACTTAATTTGTTAATAACAGTTAACAATTATTAAGTGCAGTTATTTTTGTTGTGCTTAAGAAAATTCCTAAACCTAACACAATACTCTTTACTTCTCATAAATTTTCATTAATTCATTTCCTAAGAATCTCAACTGCGCACCTACAGAGCATTGCTCAATGCAAAAACGGTGAGCTCCAGATTTCCCACGACTACCTCGTAATTCACGCTTTATTGGACAATCATTACAGTATGTGTCAGTAATTTCATCTATATCTTTTATGACAGTATTTTTATTCACAAAGCTCCCCCTCTACAAACGTATTACTATATTACATTTTGGATTTTTTATTTGTCAAAAACAATACCTGTATCCATTGTAAGGATTTATCATTATTATTTTATTTCGTTAAGTTATAATATGTTTAAGGTAATTTTATTTATTTCAAAAAAAAGTAGGGATTTTTTATGTTAGAAGTATATATTGATGGTGCTAGCGCTGGTAATCCTGGCCCAAGTGGTATAGGTATTTTTATTAAGGGCGAAGGTCATCAGGTTCAAATTAGTGAATATATTGGTGAAACGAATAATCATATTGCAGAGTTTACAGCTTTAATTCGTGGATTGGAGGAAGCAAAGAAGTTATCGACATCAATTGTCTCAATTCGCTCAGATTCTAAAATCGTAGTTGCTTCCATTGAAAAACAATATGTTAAAAATGAAGAATATAAGCCATTACTAGACAAGGTCATTCAACTCACAAATGATTTTGACTTGTTCTTCATCAAATGGATCCCTGACAATCAAAACCGCGCTGCAGATACTCTTGCTCGACAAGCTATCCAAAAAGGAAAACAATGAATCGTCCTTTTAGTATTAGAAGACTAATTTGAATTATGCTTTGCAATTATTGTCCTAAATGATGAAAACTATCATCATTTATACATAAGAAAGATACCTAATGTACACATTAGGTATCAGCAGTATCATTTATTCACCTTATTTAGTAAGGCTCCTATTGCACCTGAAAAACCACAATCTGATAGGAAAATGGGTTGTCTTTTTTTTAACTTCGTATAATTTCCGATAACGTTTGTTAAATGAAGATTATCCTTTAATGTGGAACCGATATAAATAATATGTTCAGTATTCTTCTGCTCCGCATATTGAATACTTAATGTCGAAATTACTTCGCCAACGAGCGCTTGTATCGTCGATAGAAGATCATTTGTACTATGTTTTATATCCTTTAGAATACTAACTTTACCAAAATTACTTGCAGTTAAATGCCCTTCGATAGGCGCTTCCATTCCTTGGAAGATATCTTTCACAAATAAATCAATAGATTCTCTACTACCCAATTGGGATTTCTCAATAATGTCATTATAGTCAGAAATACCGGTCATAATTGAAGAAAGACCTGTTAATGTACCGCCACCTACACCAGTACCACCTACACGCATGTGTTCATTGCCTTGCATATAATGAATGGATGTTCCAGTACCGATATTTGTAATGATACTGTTTTCTACATTGTGTCCCTCTTTGTTTAGTAAATATTTTACACCTTTAATAGTAGCTTCAAATTCAACAATATATTGTATAGACTTCATCGTCTTTAACACACTTAGCAATTGTTCAGTGCGTCCACCAGTTAAACCAATTTCTTCAATTTGTGGATTTTCCTCAATCCATTCTTTCACTAATGAAAAATCGTTTGAAGGGAAAATTTTATATTGAAGATTATTAGTATGATCTGTATATGCTAGTTTTGTTAGAGTTCCTCCAGCATCAATTCCTACAACATTTCGCATTACCTTACTCCCTTTAAGTTTTTCCCTTCCTAAACTTTAACTTTCTGAATATAATATTGCAACCATTACTTCCCAATACAATCTCATAATTTATAGAAGGTTAAATTTTCACTTCATTTTTTAATAGATTTCTTTTTTTGAATTCAGAGAGGATCAGGTTTTCAAACTTGCCAATGAATTGTTTTAATATTTTTTCAAAATCCTGTAGATCATTTGTAGCTTTCAACTCAAAGAATTCGAAATCATTTTTTAGTAAATGTTTAAGTGTTATTGATTCAGTTTTAGGTAGTGAAACTTCGTGTAATCTAGCAATTTTAGATATTGATTTTAAGCCTGTTAAAGATATTAATACCTTATTTTCTAAATGTTCCTTAAGGTGAATGAGCAATCGTTTAATCTCTTCATTTGGATGAATTTCATGAATTTGAACGATTGCAGGTTCACCCTCATCTGTTAGTCTCTCTTCTTCACGTACATCGAACTTGAGATCTCTTTGAAACGTCTTCACTTCATTAATTGATATGTACTCATTTTCAACTTTCCCGGATATATATGAGATCGATATTTCATATACATCTTCTTTTTGTATCATATCACTTAGTAAAAATATAAATTCATTCGTTTTCTGGTTCTCAATTATTTGGAAGCCATCTGTTGCATCGAATATTTTTAATAGGCTATTTGCATCTGCTAAAGCTCTATGTTGACCTTCATTTTCAAGATTCAACGATTCCATCAATCCATTTAAGCTTGGTTGATTTTTCATTTGATGTTCAATCATATATTTTTGTTGGTAATCAACTATTGGGTATAAAAAATCGGTATTTAAACGATGTCGACTAAATTCTTCCTCTAATACTTTTCGATCAAACTCTCCAAATGTAACAATCACTTTTTTGCCTTCGTTTCCACCACAAAATTGAATAAAGTTCTGTATGACCGTATGGAATGACGGAGCTTTCAAAAGTTCCTCTGTCGTGATTCCAGTGAGGTTTTGAATATGTTGATTTAATTTTTTGAACTTCGACGGTTTAATAAGCTGTTCAAAAGATTCAAATGTATTATTTGGCGACCATTTTTGTGCACCAATTTCAATAATGTGTTGCTTCCCTCTTATTAACGTCGCCTCAATATCCAAAAATATAAATGTATCGTTAGGTTGCAAAATTATACACCTACATCTTTCTATTGTTCTATTTACCTATTTATCTTTTTTTATTGTACCGAACTTTCTTTCATTCGACACTAATTTATCACCAATCAAAATGTGGAAATGCAAATCAAAGCATCCACTTATATTCCATAAATTGTAAAACAGAATTCTAAATTTGATATACTTCTCACAAAAAATAAAAAATAGAAGGTTTCTATTTTAAATTTCATAAAAATTAATGTACGATAGGAAGGATGGTGTACCGATCGGAGGATATAAGGATGAACGAAAAAGAACTCCAAAAAGACGCATTGCGAGTATTGAAAGAAACAAGTCGTACATTTTTTATTCCTATTACTTTTTTACAAAAGGAATTAAAAATGGCGGTAGCAACAGCTTATTTAATGATGCGTGCAATTGATGAAATTGAAGACAATGAACATACCGAAATAACAAACGACATTAAATTCCACTTGCTAAATGAAGTGTGCGGATTACTTGAGGCAAATACTTTCGATGAAGAAAAGTATTTAGAATTATTATCACCATACTCAGAGTACATGCCTGAGGTCACGATGCGTTTGGGTGATTGGATACGTCTTATTCCAAATGGCGCAGATTATTTAATCAAACGTTCTACAAGTGAAATGGCCTATGGTATGGCAAAATGGGCAAAAGCAAATTGGAATGTTGTGACACGTGAGGATTTAGATGATTATACATATTACGTTGCAGGACTTGTCGGTGTCATGCTTTCCGACCTTTGGGAATGGAATGCCAATATAAAAACAGATAGAGATTTGGCTATTGGATTTGGCCGCGGATTACAAGCAGTAAATATTCTTAGAAATGAACACGAAGATTTAGATGAACGTGGAGTAAGTTTTGTACCAGATGGTTGGTCCCGCGAACAATTATTTAATTATGCTGAAGAGAATTTAGCGAAAGCAGATCTTTATATTAAGGAAATTAATAAGAAAACCATTTTATTATTCTGCAAGCTTCCTCTTGCTCTCGCACATAAAACGTTAAAAGCGTTAAAAGAAGGAAAAGAAAAAATTTCCCGTGCGGATGTAGAAGAAACGGTTAAGGAAGTTCAAGCTGAGTAAGTGTATATTGACTTTTTTGAAGGACATTTCGGGCCGATAATTCGGACTCGAATGTCCTTTTTCGTTTGAGTACTAGAATGAAAGACTTCTATTGATGAATTTTGGGGGTGGTAATCTTTCGATAGTCTTATGATAGACATCTCTTGCTGATTTTCTTGCTCAGATGTCCGTCATCGCACTCATGAAGACCACTCCCTGTTATTTTTCATTCAAAAATGGTCTTCATTTTTCTTATAAAGACCATTTCCTGATTTTCAAAACATAGCTGTCGTTCTTCACTTTCATCTAACTACTTTCAAACCAACACTTTTGACAAATAATATTGACGCTGCTCGATAGGAACCATACCTCCACCAGTAGACCACACTAGATGAGTTGCTGTTTCCATCTTATTTAGTAGGTTGAATCGCTTCAAATATTCCTTTCCTTCAGTTAATAAACTAATTGGTCCATATACGCCAGCGTGTGCAGACGGTTCCATAAAAATTTTCTCTTGTTCATACATGTCTCTTAAACTATTAAATAGAAACTGGTCACTGACAGTATAGCAACCACTTAATAGAGGCTTCATCACTTTTCCAACAAATGAAGAAGCTCTACCAACTGCTAATCCATCTGCCTCTGTTTTATTTGTTAGGCCGATATCAAAAACAGAAATACCATCTTGTAACCCTGTCATCATACCTAGTAACATACACGGTGATTGAATTGGCTCTGCAAAGAAAACATGCACATTGTCCCCATACATTTGTTTTAAGCCGTAAGCGACACCCCCTGGGCCACCACCTACTCCACATGGTAAATAGACGAATAATGGATGTTCATGATCAACATTAATTTTTAGCTGTTCTAATTGTTTCTTTACTCTTAATGCACTAACAGCATATCCAACAAAAAGGTCTTTCGAGTTTTCATCATCTACAAAATGACATTTTGGATCACTTTTAGCATCCATCCTTCCCCTAGCAACAGCTTCACTGTAATCAGCCTCATATTCTATAACCTTTACACCTTTTTCTCTTAACAAGTTCTTTTTCCACTGTTTTGCATCATGTGACATATGAACAGTTACATCAAATCCAAGTTTCGCACCCATGATTCCAATACTTAACCCTAAATTACCAGTTGACCCAACCGCAATTTTATACTGGCTAAAGAACTTTCTAAAAGGTTCATCGTAAAGTTTTGCGTAGTTATCCGAACCATTTAATAAACCCTCTTCAATTGCAAGTGTTTCTGCAAGCTTTAATACCTCGTATATTCCACCCCTCGCTTTGATTGATCCAGATATTGGTAAAGCATGATCACATTTCAAAAGTAACTTTCCAGGAATGGTTATTTCTTCACCCCTTTCCAATGACATTTTCATGTTAGTTATTTCTTGAATTTCTGATTCGATTATTCCATCAACAACACTTGTTTCTGGAAATGCCAATTTAATGTAAGGTGCAAATCGTTCTAACCGTTTTTGTGCGTCTACTACATCAGTAAATTCCAGTAGTTCCGCTTCAATACTTGGCATTGAATAATGTTCATTTATCCAGAAAACAGGCTCCTGTTGTTTTAATCTATGAATTAAGGGAAATTGGAGACTTAACGCCTCAAGGTTACTCTCCTTCATTACTTTACCTCCTTTTTCTTCAAAATCGCACGTTCACAAATTTGCCTAAATTGTTTTTGGAAGGACAAATTATTATTTTCAGTTCGTTTTTTCGGTCCTTTTGTTCTTCCACCTGCACGTCTAAATTTTGCACTTTCGTAACGATATGCAAGAAGTTGGTCGATATTTTCAGATGTCATTTCCCTTCCATTTTGATCAATCACATACGCTCCTTTCGCTAAACACATCGCTGCTAATCCATAATCTTGAGTAATTACAACGTCAAACTTTGTAACCGCATTCACTAGCTTAAAATCAACAGAATCCGGCCCTTTAGGTACCGTTATTGTTATTGCACCATCCCTTTCAATCCGATGGGATGTATCGCAAAATAAAATAGTTTTCATCTCATAATTAGATGAAATAGATAGCGCTAAATCAATCACTGGACATGCATCAGCATCTATAAGTAACTGTAAAATCGTACACACCTACTTTTCATTTATTGGGGGAATATCATCCATATTAATTATTTTAATATAACATTTTTTCAAGTGTATCTAATCTCGATATTAGACTCATCTAAAAACAAGATTGAATAGTTTGAAAAATTAAACTACGATACAAACATCAATTATTTGGAGGTAACATGATGACGACAACTACTGTAAACACAAAATCTAATGCACAAATGTATATTGACTCCGTATTTGAACAACTAAAAAGCAAGTATTCATACCAACCTGAATTCTTACAAGCTGTGGAAGAAATATTTATCTCTTTAGTTCCGGTATTTGAACAAAGACCTGAATATATAAAACATAATATCTTATCACGTATTGTTGAACCTGACCGTATTATTTCTTTCCGTGTAGCATGGCAAGATGATCAAAACAACGTACAAGTAAATAAAGGTTTCCGTGTTCAATTTAATAATGTTGTAGGACCTTACAAAGGTGGGTTACGTTTCCACCCAACAGTTAATGAATCAATTATGAAATTCCTTGCATTTGAGCAAATCTTCAAAAACTCTTTAACTGGCTTACCAATTGGTGGCGCTAAAGGTGGATCTGACTTTGATCCAAAAGGAAAATCTAATGCAGAAATTATGCGTTTCTGTCAGGCATTTATGACTGAATTATACCGTTATATTGGTCCAGATGTCGATGTTCCAGCAGGAGATATCGGTGTTGGTGGACGTGAAATCGGCTATTTATACGGCCAGTATAAACGTATTCGAGGTGCTCATGAAGCAGGTGTTCTAACTGGTAAACAACCAGGGTACGGAGGTTCTCTTGCTCGTAAAGAAGCAACGGGATATGGATTAGTTTATTTTGTAGAAGAAATGCTTCAAGATTCAAAACAATCTTTCCTTAACAAAACAGTAGTTGTATCTGGATCAGGAAATGTAGCAATTTATGCGATGGAAAAAGCACAACACTTTGGTGCAAAAGTAGTTGCTTGTTCCGATTCAAATGGCTATATCTATGACCCAGAAGGTATCGATTTAAAAGTAGTTAAATTACTAAAAGAAGAAAATGGTGAACGTATTAGTAATTATGTAAATTATCGTCCTAATGCAATCTATACTGAAGGATGTAAAGGCATTTGGACATTACCATGTGATATTGCATTACCTTGTGCCACTCAAAATGAAATTGATGGTGATGCTGCACGTACACTAATTGCAAATGGAGTAAAAGTTGTTGCAGAAGGTGCAAATATGCCATCCAATTTAGAGGCAATTAATGAATTCCTTAACAATGGTATTCTATTTGGTCCTGCAAAAGCTGCAAACGCAGGTGGTGTTGCTACTTCAGCACTTGAAATGGCACAAAATTCAAGTCGTGTATATTGGTCATTTAATGAAGTAGATGAAAAATTACACCAAATTATGAAATCAATTTATGCCCAATGTAAAAATGCATCTGAAGAATTTGGTTTTGCAGGTAATTTAGTAGTTGGTTCAAACATTGCAGGTTTTGTAAAAGTTGCAGATGGTTTATTAAAAGAAGGCGTTTATTAATAAGTCTACGAAATGTGGAGTCTAGAAATTGAACTTTCTAGACTCCCCTTTTTTATTCCAATAAGTCATTTGCATTAGTAACATAAATATATCACCGTATTCAATCTATCGATGCTCTAGATAAGTCCTCATCATCTCCCGTATTTCATAGTTTTATAAGTTTTCCGAATTTTTTTACATATCACTTGGTTATATATCCATTTATTTGATAAAATAAAACTCTAGTTCATTATTAGGGGGATTTGTATGATTAATAGAAGCGAAGTAAAATTAGAAGAAACATGGGATTTGACTCACTTATTCCAATCAGATGAAGAATTTGAAAAAGCTTTAGAAAATGTTAAAGCAGATACTTCAAATCTTGTTGAAGAATTTAAAGGAAAAATTACGGATGTTGATTCTATTGTCAGCGTATTAGATGCTTATCAAAAACTATATGAAAAAATTATTCCAATTGGAACATACGCTAGCCTTTCTTTAAGCCAAGATCAAACGAATGACAAATCACAACTTCGTTCAGCAAAAGTTGGTCAATTAATGGCATCCATTAGTGCACAAACATCATTTGTAACAAGTGAATTACTTGAGCTTGATGAGTCATTACTTCAAGTTGCAAGTCAAAAAGCTCCTGAGTTTTCTAATATGATCCAGGAACTAATTCGTAAAAAGCCTTATCAATTACACCCTGAAGCTGAAAAAGCTCTTGCTGCTTTCGGTACTACTTTTGATGGGCCTTACGAATTATACAATACGACAAAGCTTGTTGATATGAAATTTGATGACTTTGAAGTAAATGGTGAGAAATATCCTTTAAGCTATAATTTATTTGAAGGTGACTGGGAATTAGAGCACGATACTGAAAAACGTAGAGCAGCTTTCAAAGCATTTTCAGAGAAGCTAAGAGAATATCAACATACTACAGCAAAAACATATGACATGCATTTACAAATTGAAAAGACAAATTCAGATTTAAGAGGCTATGATTCCATCTTTGAATCACTACTTTTCAATCAAGAAGTAGATCGAGATTTATATAATCGCCAAATTGACATCATTACAAAGGAATTAGCACCACATATGCGTCGTTATGCGAAACTTGTACAAAAAGTTCATGGCTTAGATAAAATGACGTTTGCTGATTTAAAAATTCCTTTAGATCCATCATATGAGCCTACAATTTCTGTAGAAGAATCACGCCAATATATGAAAGATGGATTATCCATTATGGGCGAAGATTATGTAAACATGTTAGACCGTTCATTTGATGAGCGTTGGATTGACTTTGCACAAAACAAAGGAAAATCTACAGGGGCATTCTGTTCAAGCCCATATGGTACTCACCCATATATTTTAATTTCATGGACTAGTCGTATGAACGAAGTTTTCGTTTTAGCTCATGAATTAGGTCATGCAGGACATTTTTATTTAGCACACCAAAACCAAAATATCTTTAATTCAAGACCATCATTATATTTCATTGAAGCACCTTCTACAATGAACGAAATGTTAATGGCTAATCATTTATTAAAAAATTCTAAAGATGCACGCTTTAAACGTTGGGTAATTTCTACAATTATTGCTAGAACATATTATCATAACTTCGTTACTCACTTATTAGAAGCGGCATACCAAAGAAAAGTATATGAAATCATTGACCAAGGTGGAAGTGTAAATGCTTCTATTCTTAATGGATTGAAAAAAGGTGTGTTAGAAGAATTCTGGGGTGGCGAAGTAGAAATTACGGAAGGCGCTGAATTAACATGGATGCGTCAACCTCACTATTATATGGGCTTATATCCATATACGTATTCAGCAGGTCTTACAATCGCTACTCAAGTTTACCAACGTATTCAAACGGATGGTAGTAAAGCAGTGGAAGACTGGATTGAAGTATTAAAATCTGGTGGCACAAAAAATCCAGTAGAACTTGCAAAAATGGCTGGTGTTGACATTACAACAGAAAAACCATTAAAAGATACAATTGCCTTTATTGGCTCATTAATTGACCAATTAGAAGAGTTAACAGCTGAAATTGACAATTAATAATAATGGTGATGTGAAAGTACTTTCTTTCACATCACCTTTTATTTTTATAATCCCTTCCTTTAACCACTTTACTTTTCTACTTTTGAGACACCAGATTTTATAGCAGCTTTTCCGACTGCTTTCGCAACCACTTCAGCAACCCTTATATCTAATGCCTTTGGAATTATATAATCTTCACTTAATTCATCTTCTGTAACTAATGAGGTAATTGCCTCAACAGCAGCTAATTTCATTTCATCATTAATATCATTAGCTCGTACATCCAAAGCCCCTCTAAATATCCCAGGGAAAGCAAGAATATTGTTTATTTGGTTTGGATAATCGGATCTACCAGTCCCTATTATTCTTACACCCCACTCCTTTGCATTTTCAAAAGTAATTTCAGGATTGGGATTTGCTAATGCGAAAACAATAGGATTTGGATTCATGGACTTAATATGAGATTCGTTTAAAAGGTTTGCAACTGAAACTCCGATGAACACATCCGCACCGTTTAGTGCATCATCTAATTTCCCTTGTATGTTTTCTTTATTTGTCAGCTTAGCTATTTGTTCTTTTATCGGATTCATTCCAAAAGGTCTTCCCTCGTAGATAATTCCTGAGGAATCACACATGATAACATTATTATAGCCAATTTGAAGAAGTAACTTTAGAATGGCTATTCCTGCTGCGCCAGCACCATTTATCACAATTCGAATCGTTTCTTTTTGTTTTTTTACTATTTTTAAAGCATTCGACAACCCTGCTCCGACAACAATTGCAGTTCCATGCTGATCATCGTGAAACACTGGAATATCACATTCTTCCCGTAGGCGTTCTTCAATTTCAAAACAGCGAGGCGCAGAAATATCTTCTAGGTTTACCGCTCCAAATGTAGGTGCAATCAATTTAACGGTTTTAACGATTTCATCGACATCTTTTGTAGCTAAACAAATTGGAAAAGCATCAACATTACAGAACTTTTTTAATAAAAGTGCTTTCCCCTCCATAACAGGTAAAGCTGCTTCAGGTCCTATGTCACCTAGCCCTAACACAGCTGTACCATCTGTAACAATAGCAACTGTATTTCCTTTTATCGTATAGTTATATACCTTTGATCGATCTTTTTCTATTTCTATACAAGGTGCAGCAACACCTGGTGAATATGCTAGGCTTAAATCATCGTTATTATCAATAGGGACTTTAGATGTTATAGCCATTTTCCCCTTATGTTCTTCATGCATCTCTAAAGATTTTCGTAAAAAGTCCATACATGATCCTCCTCTCACTAATAAGATTATTACTGCAGCGAAATAGTTATTGGAATAAAAATCAAAAATTTAAGTGCAGATTAAGTTTTTATTATTATTGCTCTATTTATTATGAATACCGAATCTTTATCTTACTCATATTAATTTGTTGATAATTGCAAATTCAAGATATTATTTTAGATATGTTATACCTTATTATTCAAGAACTGAACCCAAAATTGCCAAATAAAAAAACTATGAAGTGCCATACTTCATAGTTTTGAACCTTTTATTCAAATTTCCCGACTAATTGATTTAATAATTCTATTGGTACGTATGTTTTTCCATATTCTAATAGTGCAGGTGCTTCCTTAAAGCTTCTTAAAGATTTGTTATATCCGTACATTTTTTCCCCAATTGTAACGAGAAAACTTACTGGCCCTTTAGTTAACATAATATTATTACCGTTATGTTCGATTTTATACCCTAATTGTTCAGCTATTAAACGCAATGGTATCATCGTAACACCGTTTACTTCATAGTGATCGAAATCCGCAATCGCTTTTGCTAATTCTTCATCAGATTTTTCAAGTACAATCACTTTTGAAGGACCGGTTTGCATTGGATAGCTTTCAAGTACATATTCATAAAAAATAATGACTTGTTTATTAATCATATCAGTTGCAGTTAATTTTTCTCCTGATAGATTGGTAATAGTCGTCTTCTCATTTATATTTAAGACTAAATCACCTTTCTCGTTTAAGTAATTTTCATCAAATTGGTCTAGTTGAGCAGTACCAACTTCTTCTGTTTGTGCAATAATGACATCTGGTGAGTATCTCGGTGGATAAATCATAGTCATTGGTTTATTTGAATCTACAAATGCAGTAAACTTCATGCCTTCTTTTAATGTAATTTCTTCCCCAAGGTTATTTAATATCATACTATTTTCATCATAATAGAAACCAAATGGATTTTCCCCTTCAACGGTAACAAAAAAGTACCCACTTGTTTCCTTTGTTATTTTGCTTATTATCCCATCTATTTGCAAAAACTTTTGATTAACTATTGAATCTTCTACTGATATTGTTTGGAAATCTCCCTCTTCAACAATAAGAGTTTTATATTCTAACCCCTCTGTTTCATCATTGGCTTGACCTTCAATGTATTGAGCTGATGCTGAAGGTACAATAATAGAACCTGCTAATACTGATGCTGTTACAAACGTTGATAGTAATTTATACTTCATTTCTTCTCTCTCCTTTCAAGCTGTTCTATTGATTTGTCGTTCAAAATTCAAAAAAGTTACTCCATTTCAGGAAAAATTAAGGGACTTTTTCATTTATTGAATACAGAATAAAAAAATGACGTGCTAATCTTGAAAGAAAACTTTTCAAGATTAGCACGTCTTTAATAGAAAACTTATTTACTTTCGCCTGTTTCAACATCATATTCGGTAATCCAATCACTGTAGCTACCCACGTAAAGTTGAATATTTTCATAACCTGAATCTGCTAAAACTGCATAAAGAGGTGAAGCCGTAACACCAGAACCACAATATACTACAAGCTTTTCATCCGAATTAAATTGTTCAAGTAAAAGCTTATTTGCGACTAATTTATTGTGTTCTTTTAATTGCTCCCAATCGAAATTTTTAGCTGTAGGAATGTGACCTGCTTTCACGTCTATTGTTTCATTCTCGCCTCTATATCGAACCGCTGCACGGGCATCAAGTAAGGTTGCTTGTTCCCTTCCATCAACAATTTTTTTAACATCTTGTCGATTTGCATAGATCGAATCGTTCCATGTTAGGTTCAGTGATGTTCTATTATAATTACTTACTTCACTTGTCACTTCGAATCCAGTATCTATCAATGCTTGTAGTCCGCCATTTACAATATATACCTTTGGAAAATTTGCATATTTCAACATCCACCAAGCCCGCGCAGCAAATGGTGCTGCACCTTGGTCATAAATATAGATTGTATCTTCTAGTGAAAGTCCGGCAGCTTCGAATAGGTTTTGAAGCTGCTCTTTTGTTGGCATCGGATGGCGCCCCTCTGTTCCAGACATATTAGACAAATCACTTTCTAATCCCCAATAAATAGCACCTTTAATATGCGATTCATTAAATGCCTGTTGTCCCCACGGTTTATCTTGCAAATTAAAACGTGTATCGATAAACCGTCCATTTCTGTTTACTTGGCTTGCTTCAACGATAAACTTCCCCATTGTTTATACCCCCGCTTTTTGTAAATCAGAATAGATTTCTTTCCAAACAGATAGACGACTTTCTTCTTGAAGTAATAAACGTTCTGTTTCAATTTGTGCAAATGCTTCATGAGAAATATGTTTACGTAAACGTTCTGCTTCTTCGTGAATAAACTTAGTCGCCCAATTCAGTAATTGAAGCTTTTCATCATTTAAATACTTTTCTGCATCAGGTTTTGTTAATTCTTCTAATGCTGCTTTTAACTGTTCTTTTTCATTTTTTTCAAAGAACGCCTTCGCATTTTTGAAATATGATTTAACATTTTCGTATTTTTCATATTGTGCAAATGGTCCCGCGAATTCTAATAGGTTTGGTTCGTCAGATTCGTAGGCAATAAATGAGAAACTTGGATTTAATTCTTTAAGATTTCGTACTTCCTCTTTGTAACGCTCTTGAACTTTCTTTTGAATAAATTGAGCTAAACGGAAGTTTGTAACACGTAATTCTTGGGCAAAGTCAAATTTCAATGCATCTAACGTTTCAGTTAGTGCTTGCTTTAATGCAACTTGCGCTTGCTTTGAAGCAAACGTTGACGGATTATAGCTTTCTCTAAAGAAATCAGGATAACGATAATAAACCCTTTGCAATACATAGTATAATAGCTCGTCAATTTCTTGTTTAACATCACTTTCTAAGCCTGTTGTTGAGATCATCACATACATTTTTCGGATTTTTTCTTCGAGTTGTTTTAGTTCAGCAAGGCGCTCATCTTTTCGAAGTAAATTCTCTTCTGTCTGAGTAATTAGTCCATGCAATCTTTGGTGTGTTTTTTCAACTTCTTCATTTAAAGCTTGTATAGCAATGGCTGTTAAATCTTCCTTTAAGAATTGGTGGAATGATTCTTCAAAAGGTTTCATTCCTGATTGTAAATCACTATGTTCTACCTTTTCACGTAGGGCGTTAAGGCTTGAAACACCATATATTTTAGGGAAACGTATACCAAATCGTTGAAGTTCGTTTCGTACATAGTTTTTCACATCTTCTTCTTCATCTTTAGTCGATGCTAAGTCAATCGCGTTTACAATAAAGAACATTTTGTCTAATTCAAACGCATCTTTTACACGACCTAATTGAATTAAAAATTCTCGATCGGCTTTGGCAAACGCATGATTGTAGTACGTAATGAATAAAATTGCATCTGCATTACGAATATAATCAAAGGCAACACCTGTATGTCTCGCATTGATAGAATCTGCCCCTGGTGTGTCTACAAGCGTTACTCCCATACGAGTTAATGGACAATCATAATAAAAATCAATATTATCGACAAAACATGAACGACTTTCTTCAGCTACAAAAAGTTCGAATTCAGTACGATTAACCCTAATCATTTGTCCTAATTTGTCTTTATAAGCTGGATAACCTTTTGCATACGCTCTAATAAACGATTTATGTACATTTAATCGTTCATCCGTTAATTTAACTTGTAAACCTTCTTCAGAACGGTTAAACGCTTCATCTAAGGATGTAATGCTAAGACCTATCGATTCATAAGCATTTTGAATATCGTCCAATAGCTGTTCTTTTGTCTTTAATTGTACATCCGCTGTTTCATGTGGATGTTCTTTTGTAGCTGGTCGAATTTTATTAATTGCAGCGGTAGTTGGGTTTGGAGAAACCGGCAACACTTTTGCACCAAGTAAAGCATTGGAGAAACTTGATTTTCCTGCACTAAATGCACCAAATAATGCAATGGTGAAATCTTGGTCTTGTAATCTTGAAACCTTTTTCATTAAGTAGGTCGATACTTCTTCAAATCCATTAATTTTACCTACGGCATTAGCTGTTCGAATGGCAGCATGAATTACTTCTTCACCATTTACCTTTTCTACAGCGATCTCCTTCGCATTGCTCTCAACAGTTAATTCTTCTTTTTTAGCAGAATTCAACATGGATGGATCAAACAGTCGAATTTCTTGTAAGTCCTTCTCGAACTCCTTTTTCCATTGATAGCTTTGTTTATTTGCATTCTCACGTGTTTCTTTATTAACAAGAATCATTTGTTTCTCAGCAAATTGCTTTCGGTCATCCATTTCTAAAATGTGGTTTATAGCCGTAACTTTTTCTGTTAAAGCGTTTAATTTACCTGATACAGGTGCAATTGATGCTTGAGCAACTTCATTTAACATATCTTCCTGCAGATCTTTCCACATGTCAGTTTCTTGAATAAAGTAGCGTTTCGTTGCTTCTGAAACACGATTTGCAAAGTTTAATAATGCATCTCCAGTGAGTAATGCACCTTGATGAATTTGGTCTTCTATTATTGAAAACGGTAGAGCAAATTCAATCGCATCGATTTCTGTTACGTATTGCTCAGTTAGTGCA
>DATMFE010000183.1:0-4231 GCA_035556295.1 Ureibacillus sp. | reverse complement strand
GCCCTGTCTGGTCACAAAACTATTTGTACTAGAGAGACAGCTCTTTAGTCGATTTGATACAAGCTTGATTAATTCATCACCGAGCGCATGTCCTAATGAGTCATTAATATCTTTAAATCGGTCTATGTCAATAAATAACACTGCTACCGAACCCTCTGTTTGTTTTATATTTGCAATCATCTTATTTAGCTCTTCTTGAAGATACCTTCTATTAGGCAGTCCCGTAAGAGAATCATGATACGCTTGAAATTCAATGACTTCTTGACTCTGCTTTAAATTCGCTACATAGACTTGTAAAAAATTTGATAATGCATTTACATTTTGTGTAAGAAGCCCCAACTCATCTTTTCGTTTTAAAATCAAATTTTTCCCGAATTTCCCTTGGGCAATCTCGTTGACTTGTCCAACTATATAACCAATCGGTTTTGTAATCGAGCGAGAGAACACAAAACTTGTAACCAACACAATAAGTATGAATGGAATCAATAATAAAATATGATTCAACAATTCACGGTTTAGTTCCTTCTCAATTAATCCATAATCGTATGTTACACCAATAACATATGGTACATCTACATCGGTATTAATAGGAACAAATGTCTTCCTAACATTTTTTTTGTTTATTGTTTCAGTGTAGTGCTGTGTCTCCCCTGTCTTTATAGCTTTTTGAATCATCTCTGCATCTAATTGTTGGTTGCTATATCTATACGTACCATACCAAATCGGTTTATCAGCAATTCGAATATAATTGTATCCATTTCTATTAATAATCCTACTCTTTTTCCCGAACTTTTCTGGGTTAAAAACAGTTAATTCCACTACACCATCAAGTTTCTTCGTAAAGCGCTCCATGACATTACTGGGACCAAACTGCTTTTCATACTCTAATACTTGATTGTCACGAAAATAGGGATTAATAATAAAATTAGTAGAACCATCGTAAAAGTAACCCCACTTATCTGTATGATCAGGATTGCTAGAAGCAATCTCAGTTGGACCTGTCCAGTAATTCGGCAGGGCTGTCCCTTCTTTTACAGTAACCGGCGATAAAGAGAAAAGCTGTTGAAAGGCATCATACCAATATCCCCACTCTTTTGTTGACATGTTAACTTCATGTGAATCAGATGATTTTACACCGATAATATCGTTTTCCTTTTGAGCTAATAAAGTAATATGTGAAATCATCAACTCATCAGCCAAAGCTTTTAATTGTTCATTAGTTATCTCTTCATGTTTAGAAGGTAACGAGTTTTGTATAGCAATAGAAGCCGTTCTTAATTCTCTCCCAAGAATATTTTCTACAAATAAAGACCCTTCTTTTGCACTTTCCACCTGATACGATACTTCCTGAGTAATTAATGCTATTTCTTTTTCGTTAAAATTTATTAATTGCTGTTTAGATCGCAAATAATGTAAAGCATTATTCGCTATTAAAATACATAATACCAACAAGGTGAAAATTAATGGAAGTTTCTTCTTGATGGACACTATCGATCTACCTCCTGCTGATATTTAACCGTTAATTATCGTTTAGTTCATTGGGTGTTGTGAGTAGCATGGTTAAAAATCAACATATTTTTTTAGCAAAAACTCTCCTCTGTAAGAAAATTATTACACAACGAGATAAAATTCGACAAAAAGGCAGTTTTAATCCCAGTATTAAAAGTAACTCACCAAAACGTATCTTTAACTTAACAAAACCTAATTTAAAGATACGTAGCTGACATTACATGGTTGTTAGTTATATCTCTATAGGTTCTAAAGCTAAGCTTCTTTGATTGCTCACTTTTTTTAGAAAAGGTTGGAATATGGACATGAATTGGTCAGGCTGGTGAATATGGGCTACATGTCCAGCATTTTGCAACTCATGATATTCAACATGCGGGACATATTGTTCTAATTCCACTAATGTTTCTTTATATAATTCATCATATTCGCCCATTACCCATAAAATCGGACTTTTTGCATTCATTAAATCGATTTTCGAATTATATTCAAGTTGCACCCTAACGGCTCTTTCAAAAACATTCGGATGAAGTAAAAGAGCATTCTTTACAAAAATAGCCTCTGAGTTTTCTTGTATTTGCTTTTTGTTTGGATTTATGGCGGCTGCATATCGTTTCAACCATGCTTTATGATCATATTGTGGTTTTTCTTTTAATAATTTAATACGATTCTTATGCAATGTTGAAGGTACACCACAAAAGTATCCCCCTACAAAAGTCAAACTCATTACCATTTCAGGATATTTTTTATTAAAAGCCATAGCAACTATACAACCAAAACTTAATGTGCATAAATGAGCCTTTTGAATTCCATTTCTTTTGTATTGATCATAAAGCTGTTGAAGTAATAGCTCCAAAGAAAAAGGACAATCTGCTCCTAAGTTTTCGGAATTATAATAGTCGTAAGCTATACAATTATATTTATCTTTTAATGTATCTATTTCTGTCTTAAATGCACTTTTATTCCCTACTACCCCATGCAAAAATATTATAGATTCCTTCAATTTTATAAAACCTCTTTTTAATAGACTCTTTATTTTTATATACTTGCACGCTTACCTTCGAAAGTATTCCTACATAATAATACATTATCGATTACGTTTAGAAAATAGTCATTCATCAATGATTAGTAAATTTTCAGTATAAACATCATTATTAAGTGATTAATAGTAATTTAGAACCATTATCATAGACCTTAGCAAAATTTCCTAATCCAAAATAAAAAGGACATGTCTATTAAACATATATCTTGTTAACACATGATTAGGCTGGTTGAGACATTGTGATTCCGTACAACAAGCAATATAGAGGTTAACGGTCAATCATCTACTGAATAAGGAGGAGACAATGAATCCAGTTGTGGGTCTGGATGTCGCAAAAGGTGAAAGTCAAGTTCAAATGTAATTGGATAAAAAACGTCCTATAAAAGCAGCGTGAAGATTGAACATACGGTGGAAGGACTAGAAGAGTTATAGTCTTTTTTACTAGAGTTAAAGCATCAAACAGGAATGAAAGGAAATCTAGTGGTGCTAAAAAAGTGAATAAAGTGGCAGTGAACTCCTTTGACTCTTCTACAGGGTATACCATTTTGAAACATCTTTATTTTAGAGGGGACGCCTTTATTGAAAGCGAACTCTCTTTTTCTGCAAATAGCATACTATAATACGAAACGGATAAAGGCAAAATTAAAAATGAGTCCGATACAATATCGAACTCATTTTGAGCAAGCTGCCTGATGAAATAACCGTGTCTAACTTTTCGGGGTCACTTCAGATATTGTAAGCGAGAAATTAGGCTTTTCCTTCAAAATGCCAGTCAGTGTTCGGTATATTCTATAATAAATTATAATCTAACCTTAACCTCAGTACCGTCCTTAGCTTTGACATCTACTAGCACAATCCCCTTATAGTTTTTCAGTTCCTTGACGATAGGCTTTAGCGTTTTTTTGTCTATTAGTGGAAAGGTAAAGTCCAGTTTTTTTCTTTCGAAGTGCTCTTTTGTCCATTTGTTTGCATTTTGCTGAAAAAACTTTGAAGACAAAATGGAAATAGCAATGTTTAAAATAGCATATGGAATAGGGATGGTAAACCGAACATCTTTTGCTTTCACTTTTACATGCATCATAAGCAAATCACTAATCAATGATGACCGAAACGGTATCCCCGTTTGCCGATTTAATATCAACAATTTGGCCATCTAATTCATTTTCGATTGCTTCAATAATAAGACTTATATCTATATCTTTAACGTATTTTTCTGATTGAGGAATACTCGCTGCGATGCTGTGCCCAGCCATTAATACTACCTTGACAAGTTTTATAGGCAAATTGACCGTGACGTTATCATTTTCGGCTGATACAACACGAATTTTTAATGTTTTATCTAAATATTTAGCCGGTTTTTCAAAAAGCTCATTACCTGTTTCTTCTTTCTCTTTTAATATTTGAATCAGTTCTGATCCCTTATCTGCATCAATCTTCCCTTCTTGAACCATTGTTAACACTCTTGTAATTTCCTCTTTCATGATAAATTCCTCCTATTCCTCTTTTAAGAGCTTAATGGCTTCTTCTGGTGTGATTTCGCCTTTTTCCAACATGGTGACAACTTTTTTCTCGTCTACTTCATTTTTCTTCTTCTGCACATATCCAAGGGATGAAATGATGTCTGTTAGCTTGCCTCGAACCGTTGGATACGAAATCCCCAGTTCCTTTTCAACTTCTTTGATA
>DATMFE010000182.1:0-3621 GCA_035556295.1 Ureibacillus sp. | reverse complement strand
GAACATAATTTAAAAATTGACTTCGCATCTTCATATGGATTTTTCTGTAATGGAATGGGAACTTATGTAGTAGTGGATTATAAAAACAGTTTGGGTGACAACGCCACTTTGTGGTCTTCAAAAGAAGAGCCAGAGTATAATCTAAACTTTTGGGATGTAGTAGATGAATGGATGGTTATAGGATTTGAATAAGTATATAAGCGTAGAGAAAGAAAGTAACAAGTAGTGAAAAAATAGGAAAGTAGATAGCAATACCATTGTTTTACCTTTGCCAAATGATAAACTATTAAATACCGTTGAAAAAAGCTTAAGAATTTCATTTCCAAAATCATATCGTGAATTTATAAAAAAATAATGGGGTTGTTCCAATTTTAAATGAATTTAGCCATGACGAGAATGATTGTATTATTGAACAGTTTTTATGTGTTCTTGAAGATAGCGAATCGGATCATATAAATGGTTGGTACGATGTTGAAGTTATTATTGCGCAAATTGGTGAGAGGTTAACTGACAATGAAGATTCAAATGAAGGAGTTTGCATAGTGGACCGAAACCATAGTAAGAAAGCGATAAGAAATGCCATTAAAACTGGTGATATCAATGTAGTGAAAAAACTAATAGGTGATGATATAGAGGTTTTAAATACTGTGACTGTATTTGGTACGTGGTTACATGTAGCGGTTAAAAAGGAGAACCTTCAAATCGTCCGGTATTTAGTTGAAAAAGGAATTGACGTTAATATGAAAGGCGGGACATTTGATGCTTCTGCGTTAAATCTAGCAGCTGGGTCCGGTAATGTAGAGATAGTAAAGTATTTAATAGAATCTGGAGCAGAACTAGATGTGAACTTAGCGAAGAGAAATCCGCTGTTTGGAGCAATTTATGGGGGGCATCAAGAAGTAGTTAAATATTTAGTACAAAAAGGAATAGATGTGTCCATTAGATACACGGGAGAAAATATCAAAAATATGAATGCTTATGAATATGCAAGAGAGTTTGGGCAGACTGAGATTGCTGAATATTTAAAGCAAAGGATGACTGAAAATTGATTGGGTTTAGATTGTCTCTCATGCAGGTGGTACCAATTGCTTAAGAGCAAAAAATGAGGCGGGAAGTTTTTAAATCAGAAAAAGAATTCAACCGTTTTCGAATTCTTTTTTATGTTGGAGTAAAAAGTTAGTATTTGAAATGTAAAGAATGCAATGCAGGAAGTAGAGAGAAAGTATTTAGTACTTTAGTGTTTTATGATAAGAGTAATGATGAGTTTATTGTAGTGGTTTATAATAGTTATAGAGAAACATTAATGGATGGTACAGTAAGGACCGCGTTATAAACTGGAAAAACAGTTAGGTGGTCGAACATATTGAGTATGGAAACAGAAATAAATCAATTTTATAGAGAAATTTCTGAAACAGTGAATGAAATGATTCCTACACAATGGACAAAGATTTATTTTTACGCTCAAATATCCGAAACGGGAGGAGGAACTTACTTTTTTTATAATACCCTTGAGAATGAAAAGAACTATAAATATAGTCTAGAAATTCCTTATGAATATGATATTGACAAAGAATTCTATAAAGTAAAGGATCGAGCTTTATTTGAGTTAAGTAATAGATTAAGAAACGTTTTTAAAGATAATCAGCAAGAACTTTGGTACTCTTTTACACTATCTGTTAATAGCGATGGCAAATTGAAGGTGCATTATGATTATACAAATTGGTTTGACACGGATTATAGCTTTGATGACCAGCTAGTGATTTGGGAATATAAATATTTAGAAACAGAACCAGATGATAGCGAAAGCAAGATTTTAATCAATAAGTATTTAAATGAGTATCCCAATAATCCAATTTAGCATAAATCCAGTATTTGTGGTTAAATTCCCACCTCATGAAGGTACTAAATTAACCCTGGAAAAATTACATCAAGAGGACTTTTTATAAGTGTATAGATAAACATTTATTACCAATTTTTATTTTATTTGCAGGAGATTTTGTGTGTTTAGATTATAGAGGTTCAAGAGATGACCCTAGCGTTTGCGTGGTGGTCAGGGTCAAATAGTAGATGTTGATTCAATTAATTATAAAAAGGGGATACGAATGAAGAAGATTGTAGAATTATTTCATGATATAGATTGTACGTTGTCTCCCATGATAAGTTTTTATAGCGCTTTATCAGATCAAAAATTTTTAAAAGTTTTACACTATTTTTCAGAGGAAACTGGTTATGGAAATGAGTACCACATTTGTACATTTTCAGGTGACTTAGAGCCGTGGGAAGAGGGTTATGTTGAAAACGGAATTGAATTTCTAGACGGTACGGGTGACACTGACAAAAGTGTTATTGTCGATTATGAAACGTTTTTAACTTACTTGCACAAAATCTGCCGCGTATATATTGAAGATCATGCCCATGATAAAGAAAAAGTGATGGCTCTTTTACATAAAATCAAACAAAATTATAGTATCGAAGACTAGTAGGAGTACATAAAGAAGCCGCGAATCGAGTCTTGCTATAGAGAACAAGCTTTCCACACTACAGCGCATTACACCAAGCAGAGAGACGATATAATGGAAGTGCTGAAGTATATTGGAGAGGATTCTACAAGGTAGAAAGTAGAGGGAAAACGAAAAATGGAAATAACTCAAATGACAAAAGCTATTAGAGGTGCTATAAAAGGTGGTCACTTAAATAAGGTAAGAGACTTATTTGAGAAAAATCCAGAAATGTTAACATGGATTACACCTTTTGGCACATGGCTACATGTAGCGACAGCTCATGGTCATTTAGAAATCGTACAATACCTTATTCGGGCTGGAATAGATGTTAGTGCACAAGGAGGAACTTTTTCTACCAATTCCTTAGAAAGAGCGGCTGCAAAAGGACATATAGATATTGCTAAGTATCTTATTAACCATAATATTGAACTTGATATCAGTGAACCAGATAGAAATCCGCTGTTTGCTGCCATATATAACGGTCATTTTGAGATGGTTAAACTGTTAGTTGAGAATCAAATCAATATATCGATTACATACTCTGGTGAAAGCATGAAAGAAATGGATGCTTACACGTTTGCGATTGAACGAGGACAAATAGAAATTGCTGAATATTTAAAGCAGAAGGTGGACAGTAAATGGAATTAAAGCTTAATAATATTTATCAAAAGGTGGCCGATAATTTAAAGGAAATGATACAAGAAGACTGGCGAGAAATCTATTTGTATGCAGAAGTAGGAGAAGGTTCTCAAACAACGTATTTCTTTTATTATCCAAAAGGAAGCGATGAACCTATATATAGTCATGATATACCTGAACTATTTGAGGTGTCAGAACAGAGCTACTTAGTGTTATTAGATAAACAGTTAGAGTGCTTTCGTGAGTTGTTAGATGTATTTATAGAAAACAAGCAGGAGATATGGACAAGTTTAACTTTGCATTTAGATCATGATGGGAAATTTGAGATAGACTACGGGTATGAAGATATTCTTACTGTTGACCCGTATGAACAACAGGTGATTTGGGAGTATAAGTACTTAGGGATTATTTCAGAAGATGAATATGATAAAAAGATCATAAAAAAATTTCTTTCCTAATCATAGAAGAGCAAAAGATATAT
>DATMFE010000181.1:0-3916 GCA_035556295.1 Ureibacillus sp. | reverse complement strand
GCCCTGTCTGGTCACAAAACTATTTGTACTAGAGAGACAGCTCTTTAGTCGATTTGATACAAGCTTGATTAATTCATCACCGAGCGCATGTCCTAATGAGTCATTAATATCTTTAAATCGGTCTATGTCAATAAATAACACGGCTACCGAACCATCTGTTTGTTTTGTATTTGTAATCATCTTATTTAGCTCTTCTTGAAGATACCTTCTATTAGGCAGTCCAGTAAGAGAATCATGGTACGCTTGAAATTCAATAACTTCTTGACTCTGCTTTAAATCCGCTACATAGACTTGTAAAAAATTCGATAATGCATTTACATTTTGTGTAAGAAGCCCTAACTCATCTTTTCGTTTTAAAATCAAATTTTTCCCGAACTTCCCTTGAGCAATCTCGTTGACCTGTCCAACTATATAACCAATCGGTTTTGTAATCGAACGAGAGAACACAAAACTTGTAATTAACACAATAAGTATAAACGGAATCAATAATAAAATATGATTCAGCAATTCACGGTTTAGTTCTTTCTCAATTAACCCATAGTCGTATGTCACACCAATTACATATGGTGCCTCTACATCGGTATTAATAGGAACAAATGTCTTCCTAACATTTTTTTCGTTTATCGTTTCAGTGTAGTGCTGTGTCTCTCCTGTCTTTATAGCTTTTTGAATCATCTCTGCATCTAATTTTTGGTTGCTATATTTATACGTACCATACCAAATCGGTTTATCAGCAATTCGAATATAATTGTATCCATTTTTATTAATGATTTGGTCTTTTTGCCCAAAATTCTCCGGATTAAAAACAGTCAGTTCCACAACACCATCAAGTTCCTTCGTAAAGCGTTCCATAACATTACTTGGACCAAACCGCTTTTCATACTCTAATACTTGATTGTCACGAAAATAGGGGTTAATAATAAAATTAGTAGAGCCATCATAAAAGTAGCCCCATTTATCTATATGATCAGGATTGCTAGAAGCAATCTCAATTGGACCTGTCCAGTAGTTCGGCAGGGCTACCCCTTCTTGTACAGTAACCGGTGATAAAGAGAAAAGCTGTTGAAAGGCATCATACCAGTATTCCCATTCTTTTGTTGACATATTGATTTCATGTGGGTCTGATGATTTTACACCGATAATATCGTTTTCCTTTTGAGCTAATAAAGTAATATGTGAAATCATCAACTCATCAGCCAAAGCTTTTAATTGTTCATTAGTTATCTCTTCGTGTTTAGAAGGTAACGAGTTTTGTATAGCAATAGAAGCCGTTCTTAATTCTCTCCCAAGAATATTTTCTACAAATAAAGACCCTTCTTTTGCACTTTCCACCTGATACGATACTTCCTGAGTAATTAACGCTATTTCTTTTTCATTAAAATTTATTAATTGCTGTTTAGATCGTAAATAATGTAAAGCATTATTCGCTATTAAAATACATAATACCAACAAGGTGAAAATTAATGGAAGTTTCTTCTTGATGGACACTATCGATCTACCTCCTGCTGATATTTAACCGTTAATCATCGTTTAGTTCATTAGGTATTGTGAGTAGCATAGTTAAAAATCAACATAAATTTTTAGCAAAAACTCTCTTCTGTAAGAAGATTATTACACAAATGGGCAAAATCCGACAAAGCAAGCATATTTTAATCACAGTATTAAAAGTAGCTCACCAAAACGTATCTTTAACTTAACAAAGCCCAATTTAAAGATAGGTAGATGACAACATTACATGGTTGTTATTTATATCTCTATAAGTTCTAAAGCTAAGCTTCTTTGATTGCTCACTTTTTTTAGAAAAGGTTGAAATATAGACATGAATTGGTCAGGCTGGTGAATATGGGCTACATGTCCAGCATTTTGCAACTCATGATATTCAACATGCGGGACATATTGTTCTAAGTCCGCTAATGTTTCTTTATATAATTCATCATATTCGCCCATTACCCATAAAATTGGACTTTTTACGTTCATTAAATCCACTCTCGAATCATATTCAAATTGTACCCTAACGGCTTTTTCAAAAACATTCGGATGAAGTAACAGAGCATTCTTTACAAAAATAGCCTCTGAGTTTTCTTGTATTTGCTTTTTGTTTGGATTCATAGCGGCTGCATATCGTTTCAGCCATGCTTTATAATCATATTGTGGTTTTTCATTTAACAATTGAATTTGGATTGTGTTCAATTTTGAGAGAGCATTACAAAAATATCCGCCTACAAAAGTCAAACTCATTACCATTTCAGGATATTTTTTATTAAAAGCCATAGCAACTATACAACCAAAACTTAATGTGCACAAATGAGCCTTTTGAATTCCGTTTCTTTTGTATTGATCATAAAGCTGTTGAAGTAATAGCTCCAAAGAAAAAGGACAATCTGCTCCTAAGTTTTCGGAATTATAATAGTCGTAAGCTATACAATTATATTTATCTTTTAATCTATCTATTTCTGTCTTAAATGCACTTTTATTTCCCACTACCCCATGCAAAAATATTATAGCTTCCTTCAATTTTATAAAACCTCTTTTTAATGGACTCTTTATTTTATATACTTGCACGCGTACCTTAAAAGTATTCCTACATAATAATACATTATCGATTACGTTTAGAAAATAGTCATTCATCAATGATTTAGTAAATTTTTAGTATAAACATCATTATTAAGTGATTAATAGTGCTTTAGAACCATCAATATAGACACTGCTAAAATTTCCTATTCCAAAATAAAAAGGATATGTCTATTAAACATATCCCTTGACTCTCCTACAAGGTATACCATTTTGAAACATCTTTATTTTAGAGGGGATGCCTTTATTAAAAGTGAACTCTCTTTTTTCTACAAATAGCATATTATAATACGAAACGGATAACGGCAAAATTAAAAATGAGTCCGATACAATATCGAACTCATTTTGAGCAAGCTGCCTGATGAAATAACCGTGTCTAACTTTTTGGGTCACTTCATAAGCGAGAAATTAGGATTTTTCTTCAAAACGCCAGTCAGTGTTCGGTATATTCTATAATAAATTATAATCTAACCTTAACCTCAGTACCGTCCTTAGCTTTGACATCTACTAGCACGATCCCCTTATAGTTTTTCAGTTCCTTGACGATAGGCTTTAGCGTTTTTTTGTCTATTAGTGGAAAGGTAAAGTCCAGTTTTTTTCTTTCGAAGTGCTCTTTTGTCCATTTGTTTGCACTTTGCTGAAAAAACTTTGAAGACAAAATGGAAATAGCAATGTTTAAAATAGCATATGGAATGGGGATGGTAAATCGAACGTCTTTTGCTTTCACTTTTACATGCATCATAAGCAAATCACTAATCAACGATGACCGAAACGGTATCCCCGTTTGCCGATTTAATATCAACAATTTGGCCATCTAATTCGTTTTCGATTGCTTCAATAATAAGGCTTATGTCTACATCTTTAACGTATTTTTCTGATTGAGGAATACTCGCTGCGATGCTGTGTCCAGCCATTAATACTACCTTGACAAGTTTTATAGGCAAATTGACCGTGACGTTATCATTTTCGGCTGATACAACACGAATTTTTAATGTTTTATCTAAATATTTAGTCGGTTTTTCAAAAAGCTTATTACCTGTTTCTTCTTTCTCTTTTAATATTTGAATCAGTTCCGACCCCTTATCTGCATCAATCTTCCCTTCTTGAACCATTGTTAACACTCTTGTAATTTCCTCTTTCATGATAAATTCCTCCCTATTCGTCTTTTAAGAGCTTAATGGCTTCTTCTGGTGTGATTTCGCCATTTTCCAACATGGTGACAACTTTTTTCTCGTCTACTTCATTTTTCTTCTTCTGCACATATCCAAGGGATGAAATGATGTCTGTTAGCTTGCCTCGAACCGTTGGATACGAAATCCCCAGTTCCTTTTCAACTTCTTTGATA
>DATMFE010000180.1:0-2155 GCA_035556295.1 Ureibacillus sp. | reverse complement strand
AGATTTTTTCTGGGTTTCAGCATAAAAAATGAGTTAAATGCTGGTGTAATCTTGTTTAGTTGCGCTTGATGCAGTTTTAGTTGCGAATGGAGTGGATTTAGTTGCGATTCAAGCAATTTTATTTGCGATTGGAATCCTTTTACTTGCGATTCACCATTAAATAAAAAAAACCTACCTCTTCCTAAGAAAGAGTGATATTATCCCCTTTAAGTAGACAATGTTAAAAAAACTACAGTACGCTGTAGATAAACATTTACTTAAAGGGGATTTTTCTATGTCTAGAAAAAATAATACATATTCAAATGATTTGAAATTAGAAATTGTACAAGCCTATTTAACAGGCAATGAGAGTATGCAAAAAATTGCCGATCGCTATGAAGTTCGTAATGTTTCTCAAGTGAAAGCTTGGGTTAAGAAATACAAAGAAGTAGGCTCGATTGAAGCTTTTGAACGCCTACCTTCGGTAGGTTCTGGTGCGAAAGGTGTGAAGAATCCACTAAAAGGAAAACGAATTCATTTTAAAGATGTAGAAGAAGAACGTGATTATTATAAGGCTCAAGTTGAATACCTAAAAAAGCAGTATCCAAATCTGTAAATGGAGGAATGCCTACTTATCCAGATCGTTATCACATTATCGAAGAAATGAAAGATCGTTACCCAATTACTTGGCTCACTGAAATGGCAAAAGTACAACGGTCAGGCTATTATAAGTGGCTCAAAAACGGCAAGGTATCATTACGTAAACGAGATGATATCCTTTTAAAGGAGCACATTTTAACGATACATCAAACGCATAAAATGTATGGGTACCCCCGTATGAAAATAGCTTTACGAGATAAAGGATTTCATGTAAATCACAAGAAAGTTTATCGATTAATGTCTGAGCTGGGTATTCAATCGATTATCCGTAAAAAGCGTAGAGTATGGGGAAATCGTATATCGCGTGTATTTGATAATGTGTTAGAGCGCCAATTTAAAGGGCGTGTAGAAAATGAGGTACTTGTAACAGATATTACGTATCTACCAACGAAAGAGGGTTTTCTCTACCTTTCGGCTGTACAAGATTTATATAACAACGAAGTTGTCGCTTGGAAGATTAGCGAACGTAACGATTTAGAATTAGTCATGGATACGCTACAGGAATTGACGGCAAAAAGAAATGTGTATCGAAGCATCATCCACTCGGATCAAGGCTTTCAATACACATCCATTAAATATCATCAAACAGTAGAACAACTTGGCATGATAGGCAGTCATTCTCGTAAAGGGAACTGTCACGATAATGCTTGTATAGAGTCGTTCTTCTCGCACTTTAAAAGTGAATGTTTGTATCTTTTACAAGATAATTCGGAAGAAACGGTGAGACAAGCTGTGGAGCAATACATCTACTTTTACAACTTCCAACGCTTCCAAAAACGACTCAACCACCTGGCACCGATAGAATATCGACACCAGATGGCTGCTTAGTCTTTTTAAGGCTGTCTACTTGACAGGGGTAAGTCCACTGTTCATATATAACAGAGAGTCCTTTTTTACTTAAAAATAAATTTCTAAACAAATAAAAAAACTTGCTACAATGTAGCAAGCTTCATATATCTCCAAATATTATGCGCAATTTAAAGTTATTATGGAGGAGGAAAGGGGATTCGAACCCCTGCGCGGTTTGACCCGCCTGTCGGTTTTCAAGACCGATCCCTTCAGCCGGACTTGGGTATTCCTCCATCAGACAAGTAATAATATATCACTAACAAAAGTTTAAGTCAACAACTTTTATAAATTTTATTAAAAAAGAAAGAGAAGGCACTAATCCTTCTCTTATAGATTTTTATTTTGCTGGAATTACATCTCTATTCCCCATATATGGGCGAAGAACTTCTGGTATAACAATACTTCCATCTTCTTGTTGGTAATTCTCTAAAATTGCAGCAACTGTACGTCCAATTGCTAAACCTGAACCATTTAATGTATGCACATGTTCTGGCTTTCCTTTTGGCTCTCTACGGAAACGAATATTTGCTCGTCTTGCTTGGAAAGCTTCAAAATTACTGCAAGATGAAATTTCACGATAAGCATTGTAACTTGGAATCCAAACTTCAATATCATACTTTTTCGCAGCAGTAAATCCTAAATCACCAGTGCACATGCTCAATACGCG
>DATMFE010000179.1:0-21592 GCA_035556295.1 Ureibacillus sp. | reverse complement strand
CAGGAACGAATTTATCAAATATCAATATTCTCCCTTTAGGTTTCGTTACTCTAATCATCTCTTCCATACACTTATGAGGATTTGGGACAACAGAAAGAAGTAAACTTGCTATTACAATGTCAAAAGATTCATCAGGAAATGTTAAATCCTGTGCATCCATTTGCAGGAATGTAATATCTGTATGATGAAACTTTTCTCTTGCTTTATCCAGCATGTCACTGGAAAAATCAATGGCTGTTATGTCGATATCATTATGAGGGACATACTCTAAATCTGCACCTGTACCACAACCTACGAAGAGTACCCTTTCCTCCTGAACCCATTCTATATCCTTAAATACCTCTCTTCTTGCTTTTAAAAAAATTCCTTTATTGAAAAATTGGTCATAAAATGGCGACCATACTTTATAGATAATTTGATTCCATGTGCTATTCATTTTAGAACTCCTCGTTTAAAAACTTTATTGTGTATCTGTATTCTTTGGAATATTAATAAAATCCTTTAATTTGTGGGATTTTCATAAAGATAAGAATAATTTTTCGTTTCATTCAAATATATATTTGAATAACAAAGGGGTTAGAGTTATAATATATTCAAATAAACATTTGAATGAGAAAGGAGAAGTGAATGTGAGTAAAAAAGATACATGTGAAATTTATTGCTACGATGAAGAGAAAGTAAATCGAGTTCAAGAGGAAATCGAGAAGGCAGATATCAGTAATATTTCCAAAGTATTTAAAGTAATAGGTGATGAAAATCGTACTAAGATTGCGTATGCTCTTTGTCAAGAAGATGAACTATGTGTTTGTGATGTTGCCAATATCTTAGGTACATCTGTAGCGACAGCCTCCCATCATCTTCGTACTCTTCATAAACTTTCTATATTAAGGCATCGAAAAGAAGGGAAATTGGCTTTTTATTCATTAGACGATGACCATATTAAACAGTTAATCCTTATTGCATTGGAACATAATCAGGAGGTGAAAGCACATGTCTGAACAACAACAAACGAAAACTTATAGAGTACAAGGTTTTACTTGTGCAAATTGTGCATCAATATTTGAAAACAACGTCAAAGCACTTGAAGGAGTTCAAGATGCGAAAGTAAATTTTGGTGCATCGAAAGTTGATGTTATTGGAAATGCAACTATTGAAGAGTTAGAAAAAGCAGGGGCATTTGAAAATTTAAAGATAAGAAATGAAAGAGAGCAAGTTGTTAAGCAAGAATCTTTTTGGAAACAAAAAGAAAATATAAAAGTATATATATCAGCAGTCTTACTATTGATAAGTTGGATGATGACCAAACAATATGGTGAGGAAAGTCTAATTCCGACTATAGGCTATGCACTTTCTATTTTGATTGGTGGCTATTCCCTATTTATCAAAGGACTTAAAAATTTAGTTCATTTAAAGTTTGATATGAATACCTTGATGACGGTAGCCATATTAGGAGCATCTGCTATTGGAGAATGGGGCGAAGGAGCAACTGTTGTTATCCTGTTTGCAGTTAGCGAAGCATTAGAAAGATACTCAATGGATAAAGCTCGTAATTCTATCCAATCCCTAATGGATATAGCACCAAAAGAAGCTCTTATTCGTAGAGGAAATAAAGAGATTACGGTTCAAGTTGATGACATTCAAATAGACGACATTATGATAGTAAAACCAGGTCAGAAACTTGCAATGGATGGGATTGTTGTAAAAGGAACATCTACTATCAATCAAGCGGCCATTACGGGTGAATCTGTACCAGTAGTAAAAAAAGTCAATGAAGAGGTATATGCTGGTACGTTGAATGAAGAAGGATTATTAGAGGTAAAAGTTACGAAACGTGTTGAGGATACCACTCTTTCCAAAATCATTCATATGGTGGAGGAAGCACAAGCGGAAAAAGCACCATCCCAGGCGTTTGTAGACAAATTTGCAAAGTATTATACACCAGGAATTATTATTATTGCCCTATTACTGGCAGTAGTTCCTCCCCTATTCTTAAACGGAGATTGGCAGGAGTGGATTTATAGAGGTTTGGCAGTTCTTGTTGTAGGTTGTCCTTGTGCGTTGGTCATTTCAACACCAGTATCCATTGTAACTGCCATAGGAAATGGAGCGAAAAATGGTGTTTTGATAAAAGGTGGAATTCACTTAGAAGAAACAGGGGCATTAAAAGTTATTGCATTTGATAAAACTGGAACACTTACAAAAGGTCTTCCTTCTGTTACAGATATTGTCGCTTTTAATGAAGAAGAACAAAAAATAATGACGATTACATCTGCAATTGAAAAGGGGTCACAGCATCCGTTAGCTTCAGCCATTATAAGAAAAGCTGAAGCCGATAATTTACCTTATAAAGATGTGAATATAGAGAACTTCCAGTCGATTACAGGAAAAGGTGTAAAAGCAGATATCGATGGAACGACTTATTATGTAGGTAGTCCAAATTTATTCGAGGAATTATATAGCATAGAAAAGAATATTAAACAACAGATAACTAATATGCAAGAGCAAGGAAAAACAGTGATGGTCTTAGGAACTTCTAAAGAGATTATGTCTCTTATTGCAGTGGCAGATGAAGTAAGGGAGAGTTCTAAAGAGGCAATTCGTAAACTTCATCAAATTGGCATTGAAAAGACGGTCATGCTTACAGGAGATAATGAAGGAACAGCTAAAGCAATCGGTAAAGAAGTTGGTGTCATGGAGATACAAGCTGAACTTTTACCAGAAGATAAGTTAGTCTATATTAAACAGCTTCGTAGTAAATATGATAAAGTAGCAATGGTCGGAGACGGAGTAAACGATGCACCTGCCCTTGCATCTGCAACAGTGGGTATAGCAATGGGCGGAGCTGGAACGGACACAGCATTAGAGACTGCGGATATTGCTTTGATGTCTGATGATTTAAGTAAACTTCCATATACAATCAAACTAAGTCGAAAAGCGTTGGCAATCATTAAGCAAAATATTACTTTTTCATTAGGCATTAAGTTACTTGCCTTGGTACTTATTGTTCCAGGCTGGTTGACATTGTGGTTAGCCATCTTTGCAGATATGGGAGCAACATTGATTGTTACCCTAAACAGTTTAAGATTATTGAAAGTAAAGGAATAATGGAAAAATGTTAGCACTCAATCCCTAATCCCTTTTTTCCTATCACCTGCTTCTATGTTATAGCAAAAAGAAGTTTTACCCAAGGCAAATAAACTGTTCCCTTGGTTAAATAAGTTGTTCCCTAAAACGAGTGAAAATTGGAGGATAGCCTCCAGTTTTCCTCGTTTTTTTGTGTCCAGAAGCGGAGAAAAAGCCAGTAAAAAGCATGAGAAAGGCATGAATAAAGGCAGGAGGAAACGTCTGATAAAGCCCGATAAATCAACGATTTCAAGATAAAAACCAGAGGAAAAGAGAGAAAAAGGGCAGGAGAAAAAGCAGGAAAAACCCTTAGCCCTGACCCATTTTTATCCCTGTTCCTACGGAACAACTTATTTTCCTAAAAAATCAGGATTCTGACAAAAAATAGGAGAAAAAAGGAGCGAACGGGGGAACAACTCATTTGCCTACAGAAAATGGGAAAATCGGAGAAAGGCAGGAATGACAAGGGTTTGAGAGAAGGGGGGAGGGAACGGGAGTTACCGTTTATTTTTGACGACTACAAATGCAACAAAATGAGAATAGAATCATAATGTACATATTAATAAAAACACGAATTGTGGGGTTAATAAATGCAAGAAATTCTTCGTGAAATTGGTATGATTGCAAGGGCGTTAGATTCTATTAGTAATATCGAATTTAAAGAATTAGATTTGACAAAAGGTCAATATTTATATCTTGTAAGGATTTGTGAAAATCCAGGTATTATTCAAGAAAAGCTTGCTGAGATGATCAAGGTTGATCGAACAACGGCATCTCGTGCAATTAAGAAACTTGAAATACAAGGGTTCATCGAAAAGAGAGACGATCACCACAATCAAAAAATCAAAAAGTTATTCCCAACAGAAAAAGGGCAAAGTGTCTATCCGTTTATCAGAAGAGAAAATGATTATTCTAATACCGCTGCCTTAGCGGGCTTGGGCGATGAAGATGTTGAAATACTATTTCATCTCCTTCAGAAGGTTAGAAAAAACGTAGAGAAAGATTGGGAGTTTGTAAAAAAAGGAAATAAACGAATTTACTAAAGGAGTCAATATAAAAATGACGATAACTATAAAAAAATGTACACTGGAAGATTTGCAAGTACTTCAAGAAATAAGTTATGAAACATTCAACGAAACGTTTAAGGATCAAAATTCACCTGAAAATATGAAAACCTATTTAGAGAGAGCATTTAATAGTAAGCAATTAGAAAAGGAATTAAAGAATAGTTCATCACAGTTCTATTTTGTTTATTTTCATGGCGAAGTGGCAGGTTATTTAAAGGTTAATATGAATGATGCTCAATCAGAAGATATGGGTGAAGACTCATTAGAAATCGAAAGAATTTATTTAAAGAAACAATTCCAAAAACATGGGCTTGGCAAATATTTATTTAATCAAGCAGTTGAAGTTGCGATTGAACATAATGCGAAGAAAGTTTGGTTAGGTGTATGGGAAAAAAACGAAAATGCAATTGCCTTTTATGAAAAAATGGGATTTATTCAAACTGGAACTCACTCATTTTACATGGGTGATGAAGAACAAAATGATTTTATCATGACGAAAACTATAAACTAACTATATATTGATAGCGAATGCACATAAACTCTCCAAAAATACAACAGATTTATTTTAGTCAGAACAATTAGGTTTCATATATTTTCAAGTAATTGGGTATTATGGTATGGTAAAACCATAATGATCAGTATAGAGAGGTAAATACTATGACAACTAGTAATAGTAAAATACTTACACAAGAACAACAGGAAGAATTACTAAATACATTGAAAATGCGCTTTGAAAAAAATATGAATCGCCATGAAGGTATTGATTGGTCCAATGTTCAATCCAAGCTAGAAGCAAATTTGGAAAAACTTTGGTCACTTTATGAAATGGAAAGAACAGAAGGCGAACCAGATGTAATCGGATATGATGGAGAGACAGACGAATATATCTTTTATGATTGTTCAGCGGAGAGCCCTAAAGGTCGTAGAAGTCTTTGTTATGACCGCAAAGCACTCGACGCAAGAAAACAACATAAACCAGAGAATAGCGCAATGGATTTGGCGGCTTCTATGGGTATTGAAATATTAACAGAGGAACAGTATCGAGCATTGCAAGAATTAGGGAAATTCGATCAGAAAACATCTAGTTGGGTACAAACACCTTCAAAAATAAGAGATCTCGGTGGGGCAATTTTTTGTGATCGTCGTTACAACCATGTTTTCGTATATCACAATGGTGCAGACTCTTATTATGGTGCCAGAGGATTCCGTGGCTCCCTGAGAGTCTAACAGTCAATCGCTTCGGTTTGTGTTAAATAAAGTAAAAGCTCGTCGTAATGACGAGCTTTTTACTTTTAATTCATTCAATAAGTTTTAACTATTTATATTGAATATGATGTAGGTTTGCAAAAATACCTTCAGCAGCAACAAGTTCATTATAAGTACCTTGTTCCTCGATGCCGTTTGGTGTGATTACTAATACTTGATCAGCATCACGAATTGTTGATAATCTATGGGCAATGATTAATGTTGTACGATTTTGAGCAAGTTCATTTAGTGATGTTTGAATAATTTTTTCTGTTTCTGTATCTAATGCAGAAGTTGCTTCATCTAAAATTAAAATTGGTGGATTCTTTAAAAACATTCGAGCAATCGCAAGTCGTTGCTTTTGACCACCTGATAATTTTAAGCCGCGTTCCCCGATTTCAGTTTCATAACCGTCCGGTAATCCTTCTATAAACTCTTTTAAGTGAGCTTTTTCGGCGGCCTTTTGAATGTCTTCAAAACTTGCATCTAGCTGACCATACGCAATATTTTCACGAATTGTACCAGTGAATAAAAAGACATCTTGTTGCACAACGCCGATTTGCTTACGTAAAGAATGTTGAGTCATTTCACGAAGATCAATGCCATCAATCGTAATTGATCCACTTTCTACGTCATAAAAACGTGGAATAAGTGAACATATTGTTGTTTTACCAGCACCCGATGGTCCAACAAGAGCAACTGTTTCACCAGCTTTTACTTCAAAGGAGATATTATCTAATACTTTCTTATTACCTTCATAGCTAAATGAAACATTGTCGAAAGTAATATCTCCATTTAATTTTGATACGGAAATGGCATTTGATTTGTCTGCAACCTCAGGATTATGATCAATCATTTCCGTGAAACGTTTAAAACCTGCCATCCCTTTTGGATACAACTCTAGCAATGCACTAATTTTATCAATTGGTTTAATTAATACATTGGTAAATAAAACAAAGCTTACAAATTCACCATATGAAAGTTGCCCATTGTAACTTAACCAAGCACCAACAACTAAAACAACAAGTGTTAATAGTCGGGTCATCATATAGATACTAGAATGGGTACCAGCCATAATTTTATAGGCATACAACTTTGCTTTACGGAAAAAGCCATTTTGCTTACTGAAACGTTCTGTTTCAAATTCTTCATTTGTAAATGACTTTACGACGCGAATACCAGAAATACTATCTTCCACTCGACCATTCACATCAGCAATTTTACTGTACATATCCTTCCAAGCGTGATTCATTTTCTTGTTACAGTAAGTAATTAACCAAATAAGGAAAGGAACCATTACAAGAATAATTAAGGCAAGGGTTGGATTGATTGTAAACATAATTGCAAATGCACCAATAAAGGTCATAATGGCGATAAAGAAATCTTCAGGTCCGTGATGGGCAAATTCCCCAATATCGAAAAGGTCGTTTGTAATTCGACTCATCACATGTCCAGTCTTCATATTATCGAAAAATGAAAAGGACTGTTTTTGAAAATGGTTAAATAATTGCTGGCGCATATCGGTTTCAATATTAATGCCAAGCTTGTGTCCTAAATAGTTCACTATGAAATTCAACACTGTACTTAGTACATAAGTAAGTAGTAATAATATACTCACCTTCACAATCATATCCCATTCCCCAGTTGGGAGAAGCTGGTCTATAAACCATTGAACGGCGAGTGGGAAGGCGAGCTCTAAAATTGCAACAATGATTGCACTGCTAAAATCGATTAAAAATAACCTTTTATGAGGTTTGTAATAAGATAAAAATCGTAATATCATGCTAGGGCCTCTTATGCTTTCTGTCAGTTATATGAATTTATTAAATATTACCAATATTCTATAATAATGAAGAATGTCAATCAATTAGAAAGGTTTTTTAGGGGAATACCTCTATAATTAATAAGGGAAGTAATCACTTTATATATTACATTATTAAAAGGATTGAAGTACAATAGTTTTGTTCTTTATCTTGAAGGTGAGAGATTCGAATAATCCACTTCATAGATATTGTCTAAAAATGAAAGAAGGTAAAACTATGTTGAATAGTTTAAATAAATGGCTACAAAAATTTATGCCGATTCTCACTCCATTATCTCTCGTCATAGGTGTGTTCATTGCGGATATAGGAAATCAATTATTATTTTTAGTACCTTGGATATTTGCCATTATGACCTTCTTAAGTAGCTTAAGTTTAAACTTTAAAGGACTAACAAGTTTCTCGAAGTATCCTTGGGTAATTTTATTTACAATCGCATTTCTACATATATTGATGCCACTTTGGGCTTATTTTGTATCCACAGTTATATTCCATGATCATTTATTAACAATTGGTTTTGTATTATCCGTTGCAATACCTACCGGTGTAACGAGTTTTATATGGGTTAGTTTTAGTAGAGGGCATCTTGCACTTGCATTATCAATAATATTAATTGATACATTAATAGCGCCAATCGCTGTGCCATCATTACTCCATCTTGTTGCTGGAGAAGCTGTTAATATTGACACAACTTCCATAATGATTGACTTGTTATGGATGATTGTATTACCTTCCATTCTTGGTGTGGTCCTAAATGAGCTAACAAAAGGAAAAATAGTAGATACACTTGGCAAGCCACTTGCCCCTTTCCAAAAGCTGTTTTTATTTTTAATTATTATGATTAATAGCAGTGCCATCGCACCATTTTTTGAAAATATTACTTGGGAAATAATCGGTATAATATTCGTAGTATTTTTATTGGCAACCTCAGGCTATGCCTTATGTCTAGTATTAGCACACTATATTTGGAAAGACTTTAGTATTGTAACGACTTTTGTTTTTACTGGTGGTATGAGAAATATAGCGGTAGGAGTCGTTATTGCAACAACTTATTTCCCACCAAAGGTTGTAATGCCAGTTGTATTTGGAATGCTGTTTCAACAAGTATTAGCTGCGCAATTTAGTAAGATACTAGAGAAATATAAAGAAAAAGTATTTCCATTAACGATTGAAAATCATAGTTAATAGATAGATGAATATTAGTTTATGATGAAAAATTCAGAAAATCTCCAAACCGATTCAGTATCTATATATCGTATACTAGAAGTATAAAAATTCTAAACTACCTGAAAGAGGTGTAGTGATATGGGTAAGCTTATTGTTTTAACAGGATTAGATGGAAGTGGTACAAGTACAATTGCTGAACAATTACATATGGAAGACCAAGGTTCAACGAAGTTAAAATCACCACCATTCCCATTCTCAACCAACCGTCATGAAATTGATGAAAAGGTCTATGAGGTTTCACCTGCAGCACATTACTTATACTATTTAGCTTCGAATGTTTATTTAACAAAATTAATTGATAATACATTGGCTGAAAAGGAAGGTAATATTTACTGTGTTCGATATTTTATTGATACCGTTGTACATCATCGTGCAAAAGGATTAAATGTAACGTATGAACACGAAACAGAACTATACTCCATTCGCAAGCCAGACTATATATTCTATTTAGATGTGGAAGAAGAAGAACGTCAAAAACGTTTAGATCAAAGAGGTAGAGGATTCTTAGATAATCAATTGGATGATCAAGAAATTTTAAAAAGATTTTGTGAAGAGTTTAATTGTTTAGAGAATGAATTTGTACGTATTCAAACAACAAACCGTGAGATTGATGATATTGTAAAAGAAATTCAAAGCTATATAAAATAGAATTACTTATTATAAAGTCAGTTAAGGAACGACCTATTCGTTCTTTAACTGACTTTTTTGGGTATAATATTAGGGATGAAATAACCCTTACATGTAGAAAACTCAATGTCTAAATAACTTATCTATGGATCAATCGTTTAAAACGAGTAAATGAATTTAAGAAAAGTGGAGAAGAATAGAGGACAGATGAATAAATACCATTTGACGTGACACCTTATGGTTGCATATAATAATTAATGTAACACCTAAAGGTTATATATACATTTGAAGTTAAAGGAGATATTTTTATGGAAAACAAATCAACTAATTTACCAGATATTGTCCAATCAATTGTTGTTCAAGCACCAATTCAAAAAGTGTGGAACTATATATCCACTGCAGAAGGAATTTCAGAATGGTTTATGCCCAACGATTTTAAAGCAGAGGAAGGATTTGAATTCACTATCCAATCTCCATTTGGACCTTCGCCTTGTAAAGTAATCGAAGTGGATAAACCAAATACAATTAAATTTTTGTGGGATACAGATGGCTGGGTAGCTACATTTCAATTAAAAGAAATTGAAATTGGTACAGAATTTACTGTTACTCATGGTGGATGGAAAGAAGCAGAAGCGATTATTCCAAAAACTCAAATGCCTCAAGGTACAATTCGTGACACAATGAATGGCGGATGGGCAGGAATTGTTAAGAAATTCAAACAAGTGGTTGAAGGGTAATGAACGTAGAAGTACAAAAATATGATGTGTTTCAAGCGATTGCAGATCCGACTAGAAGGAAGGTACTGCATTTATTATCTAGTAAAAACCAGTCAATAGCTGAAATTGCATCACAATTTGACATAAGTAGAACTGCTGTTGTTAAGCATTTAAATATATTGGCAGATGCGGGTCTAGTTTCTGGAGAAAAGCAAGGGAAAGAAAAAATATATTACTTACAACCCGAGCCGTTAAAGGAACTCAAGGACTGGTTAGCGTATTATGAACGATTCTGGCACAACAAACTAACAAAGTTAAAATACGTTGTAGAAAACGATACATTAAATAAAGACTAATTGAAATTGCCATCACAACTGCAAATGCACTGATGTGATGGCTTTCTTATGTATTATTTTTACAAATAGCAGATCATAACAAACCAAGAAAATAAACCACCAACAAATAGGACCTACGTAGTTTTTTTAAATAAAGGACCAAACAAGTACACTTTATCGCTTAAAAACTGATTACATTGATAAAACTGAAACCCATAAAGAACGAATACCATTTAGTAATAAAAAGAGGGAAATTATTAATGATCAATTTTATTGGCATTACAAGTGACAATCACCTTGAAAAGAACAGTTCAATTGAAAACGTAGATTTAATGTCATTTAAATGGTACTGGGTTGACTTTAGTGAAGCGACAGATGTAGAAATAAAAAATTTATCGACAAGATTTCATTTTCATCCATTAGCTATTGAAGATTGTGTTCAAGAATTTCAGCGATCAAAATTAGATTATTATCGAGAATATACATTTTTCGTAACCCATGCGGTACGTGAAGAAGACTATGAAATTAAAAAAGAAGAAGTTGATTTTTTTATTAGTGAGAATTATATCGTCACTTTTCATAAAAAACCTTCAATGGAAATAACGAAAGTTTGGAATCTGCTGCTAGCTCAAGAAAGTCTAGAGAGATGGGATACTTATTATGTCTTCTATGAGATTTTAGATAAAATTGTTGATAATTATTTCCCGATTGTATACAAAATCGAAGATGAACTTGAATCAATGATCAAAAATACCGAGATGAAATCGATGAACCAGTTGATGGATGAGCTTTTTGAAACGAGAAACATGCTTTTAAATCTGCTACACATCGTTAACCCAATGCGGGATTTACTCTACAGAATGCTCAACTCTCATCATTTAAATTTGAATCGGATTGAAGAAAGAAGAGAATATTTTAATGATATTTATGATCATTTGCTTAAGTTATCAGAGATGGTTATGACGAATCGAGAGGTTACAGCAGATATTCGAGATAGTTACTTGTCCTTAAACTCTCATCAAACGAATAAAGTGATGAAAACTTTGACGATTATCACCTCCATCTTTGCCCCGCTAACTTTTATTGCGGGAATCTATGGAATGAATTTTAGAAATATCCCAGAACTAACCTGGGATTATGGATATTTTATCTCACTAGGTATGATGGTTGTAATTGGAGGGTTAATGCTAATTTGGTTTTGGTGGAGAGGCTGGTTTAAATAGAGTGTTTTAAAGTTATGGCAAGTCCATTATTTCATCCGCATGCTGATTAGGATCAATGCGATCCCAGTAAATAGTAAGATTATTTTCCCTAAGGAAATTCGATCACCTAAACCTGAAACACCGATAGTTGTAGTGATAATCATAACAGTAGGTCCTACAAGGGCAAGCATCGTATTCACTGTCAGTGCTTTTTCAATGTCATTAAACTTGTACATTAGTCCGGCTGCTGCTATATCAACGCTTCCAGAGAAAATTCGCAGTAAAACCATATAAAGTAGTGCACTTTCCAAAAGGTCAACTCCTAAAATATATTAATAGTATGCTTTTTTAAAACTGTATGATTGTCCAAGGGAAATTATTTATATAATTTTTTGAGGATAATTTTTACAAAAAAGAAGGGAGGTGTCGTCGAAACACCTCCTAAACCCTATTAAAGAATATTACATATTACTTTTCTAAAACAAATTAGATTTTATGACTTCGATTGTATCATCAGTTTAATCTGCTCGTTCATTAGTTGAGCTTGAGTTAATGCTACCTTATCTTGCAGTATTTCTTGAGGTTTACTTGCTTTTCCAATGACATAGCCTGAAAAAGACATATTTAAAAAGTCAAATGTATATTTAAACTGTTGGATTAGCGGTAGACCTTTAATTCTAGGATTGTCTCCTCCAACAGCTACAACATAGTTCTGGACCTTTTGTAAATGTTCTTTTAAATTAGGGTATCGTTGATCTCGAATTGCTTGGCTAAAACGATCGATTAAATTTTTCATCAAACCGGAAGAACTATACCAATAGATTGGAGTAGAAAATACAAGAAGTTCACTGTCTAAAATTGCCTCAATAATGGAATCGTGGTCATCATCGACAATAGAAAACCCTTCTACAGTATGGCGTTTATCATTAATTGGTTTAATGTTGAGATCATTAAGATATATTTTTTTATAGTCCAATCCCTCTAAAAGAACATCCGTTAAATACTCTGTATTTCCATTTGCCCTTGAACTACCAATAAATGCAACAATCTTCATACGAACCTCCTCATATTTGATGTAAAAAAAGACGTACATATTGAAATCTATGTACGTCTTGTAAGAATAAGAAATATTAAATTTTATTGATTAATGCATGTAATGTTTCTTTTAAATCTGCATCGTGATCAGCAAGTTCAATTAAGTTAGCTACACGTTCTTTTAAAATATGGCGTTCTAAAATTTGTTTTTCATCTAAAACGCTAATAATAATTTGAAGAATTAAACGGTCACGTTCTAATAAACCTTCTTGTAAACGTTCTGGAACGATTTTAGCATCTAATTTTTGTACTTTACTTCCCATTAACCTTACCCCCTAAATATTCTCTAAAACTGAATAAAGTTATATCCTATAACATCTTAACACATTTAGTTTATTTACGAAATAACATGACCCAACAAATATAGGTGGAAAATTTAACGGAAATAGAGGAAAATAAACATGTATTTGGAATATGTATTTAAGGGGAGGAGATGTGGCTGTATGAAAGGTATATTAAATAATAAAAAGAGAGAATTAACTGCAGAAGACACAGAACACTTTTTGAAAATGGGGAAAGTTGCACATGTCGCGACGATTGGAGAAGATGGTTATCCATATGTAATTCCTTTTGTTTATGTTTATGAAGGCGGAAGTAAATTTTATATCCATATAGGAAATTTAAGAGAAAGTCATTTCTGGTCAAATGTGAAAGCAAATCAGCATGTATCAATAGAAGTAAGTGAAATGGGTGGAGTTGTACCAGGTAAAAAATATGCTTGTCAATCCGCTTTAGCTTATTCAAGTGTAGTTCTATTTGGTAAAATTCAGCATATAATAGATGATGTGAAAAAAGAATGGTTTTATGATCAGCTTTGGAAAAAATATGGTGACCCAAATTGGCAGTTTGAAAAAGGTGGTTACCCTGCACTTCCAAAAACAGAATTATTTGAAGTAGAAATAGAAAAAATAACTGGGAAATTTAGTGAAGCAATGAGTCATTAAAAAGAAGAGTGTCTGAGTCGTTGGAATAAATGATTCGACACTCTTTTTGTAATGTTGAGTGTCTTTTTTCCTAAAAAAATACATTTTGCTATTATTTACATTATAGTATAATATCAGATACCTAGAAAAAAATTAAGAATGAATTCTGGGCATTTAGATGATACACTTAAAATTAAGTATTATATTATGTAATCATAATTCACAAATAATATTACATTATTAGATTTAAATTTAGCCTATTTAAGAAATTTTGGGGGGTAGATTTGCATATATTATTAATCTTAATAGTTTTTTAATAGTTGGTTAATAAATGCAATGTATTCTTAATTGATATATATATACTTTAACTTTAATGAAGGTGATAAAAGGTGACAAAAATGACATGGAACCCTAAAATATTAATTTTAACAGGTAGCTATGGCAATGGTCATTTAAAGGTAACTAAAACTTTAAAAGATATGTTCTTGAAACAAGGGGTGTCACAAGACAATATCGTTGAATCCGATTTATACTTGGCTTCACATCCAATATTAACGAAAGCATCTAAATATTTATATATAAAAAGTTTTACTTATGGTCAAAAAATATACGGTTTTCTCTACTATGGAGGAAGCAAGAAAAAAAGAATCGTTTCTTATGATTTCTTAAATAAGTATGGAATGACTACATTAAAAAGTTTAATCGATGAAGTGAAACCAGATATTATTGTGAATACATTTCCAATGCTTGTCGTACCTGAATTTAGAAAGAAAACAGGTGCACAAATTCCGATTGTACATGTAGTAACAGATTACTACGCACATAAAAACTGGATTCATGAAGAAGTCGACAGATATTATGTAGCTTCTGAAACACTAAAAAATGACTTAATGAAGTTAGGTTTTTCAAGCGAACGTATAAAAGTTTCTGGAATACCAATCGACCCAGTATTTGAATGCAAGTTTGATAAGAAGGCATTATTTGATGCCTATCAACTAGACACTAATCGACCTGTTGTATTAATCGCTGCTGGTGCATTTGGTGTGCTAAAAGATATTGATGAAATGGTGAATAAGCTACTTTCGGTAAATAACAATCAGGTTATTGTTGTTTGTGGTAAAAATGAAGAGCTAAAAAATACGCTAACATCAAAATTCTCTGGCAATAAGAATGCAGTAATACTTGGTTTTACAAATAAAATGGACGAATTAATGAAAATGGCTACGGTAATGGTAACGAAACCTGGAGGAATCACATTAAGTGAAGCATTAGCAGTACAAGTACCATTGATCTTATACCGTCCTGTTCCTGGTCAAGAAAAAGAAAATGCAATTTTCTTTGAAAGTAAAGGAGCTGCTGTTCAAGTTACCCGTGCTAATCAATTGCTGGATAGCATTTTAAATTTATTAGAAGATGAAAAGCTTCGTAAAAATATGAGAAAAAGTATGAAGGAACTTTACAATGCTCATGCAGCGCAAGTTATTTGTGAAGATGTTATGTACCTGCATGCAGACAAAGAAAAAATGAATAGGATAATAGTATAAATTATGAAATCTACAAAATATGAATTCTATTTACTAATTATCCCTTTAGTAATAGTTGAATTTGTTAGAGGAGCATATATTATTAGCTATCTACCAAGTTTATATATAAATCCAATAGGTATTTCCTTAGGAATTGTGGGTGTTGCTGTTTCAATACACTTTATTGGTGATACATTTGCTAATTTCGTCATGGGGTACATTATTGAGAATATAGGGAGTAATAAGGTTTTGCATCTAAGCTTTACTGTGATGACGCTTAGCCTGTCTATTTTCACTCTATGGCCAAATGGCTTTACCTTAGTGATTAGTACGCTATTTACGGGGATTGCAGTATGTCCAATTTGGATTTATTTACTTACAAAAGCTGCAGGAGATAAACGTGGTCAAAAAATTAGTATTGTTTATCTTGGGTGGTTACTGGGATTAGGATCTGGCTATATTGCAATGAATTATTTAATCCAATTTAATATTGAGAATTTATTATGGTCTCTTCCATGTTTAACAATAATCGCTTGGATTATTTACACAATTGTTAACACTGGAAATATTTGTGTTGAAAAAGTAGATATTAAAAAACAATGGGGTATCACAAAGGAATTAGTAATAAGTAGTAAAGCGGTAGTTCCCGGAATTCTTTTTCAAGGTATTGGAATGGGGATGTTAATTCCGATTCTTCCGGTATTTGCGATGCAAGACCTTCATTTATCAACTAATCAATATACATTACTGATATTAATTGGTGGAGCTAGTCTAGTATTAGCCCTTATTCCACTTGGAAAATTGGTGGATAATGTAAAAAACAAAATTATCTTATGTATTATAGGATTTCTAATATTTGCAACAGCTCTTTTTGCCCTTGGATCTAAACCTAGTCTTGCTGTTATTATAACGGTTGTCATTGTTTTAGGGGTATTTTATGCTTTATTCTTACCAGCGTGGAATTCCTTTATTGCAGGATATATTCCTGAATCATTAAAAGCGGTAGGGTGGGGGATTTTCTCTAGTTTGCAAGGACTTGGAGTCATGATTGGTCCAGCAATTGGTGGAGTATTAGCGGAGTCATATCAAACAATGACTACAATTCAAGGAAGTGCGGTTATTTTTGGAGTTGCTGCTATATTTTATTTCTTTTATGCAATTAAAAAGCAAAAACAGAACTTTAAACCAAATGGATAAATTAACAGCTTGTTTATAATGCAAGCTGTTTTTTTGTGCCCAAAAGGATTATGTTGCTTTCTATTTGGTATTTTGATTAATGTTTTCATATTTATTTCATTTATATTCATGAGAGAAAAATGTATAGATGATCATTACATTCGTATACTAAAAAAGATTTCACAAAAGAAATCCAAAATGATGATGAGAGGTGAGCAGCATTGAGTGGTCCAGGACATTTTAATCCAAGAGCTCATGAGCTTGGCCGTAATTATCAAAAGCCAAGAAAGCAAAAATCTCTAATAAATGGTCGAACAGAGGTTTCTCTGTCAAACCAAATATTGAGAAGTAATGCGAAAGCGCACCATTGGTAACATCATTTAGGATTTGTGAGTCTTATTCACTGTATCCGAAATGAAACAGGAGGGATTTGTAATGAACTACCCGCCGAGTCACTTTCAACCAAAGCATATATTACAATAATAAATGCGCAAAATGAGGGTGAGGATATCATAGAGGATGAGTGAATGTGCCCGGAATTTAATTCCGGGCTTCTTTTTTGTTTATCTAAGACCTTTGGCGATTTTTATTTACGGTTGTCTAAGCAATAATGAAATATAGAAGGAATTTATTGATACATACCGAAATACATATATGAATGAAAGAATACCCTTTAGGAGCTGAAAATTTTGGATAAAAACAAAGAAGAACTACTAATTCACTTTGAATACTCCATTGATTTTGTCAGGAAATTAGGCGAAGTATCAGTAGAGATATGGCGATCACCTATTGCAAAAGGTAAATGGTCTGTGGCAGAAGTAGTTGGTCACTTATCTCCATGGGATGAATTTGTCTTGAACGATAGACTACCATATCTATTTAATAATACTCCATTACCAAAAGGACCAGAAGAAGAGGAATTAAATCATCAATCAGCTGAAAAAAGCAGAAATAATAGTAAAGAGGAAACTATATTAAACTTTATCAATATTAGAAGAAATTTAATTATTGCAGTGAATAATATAGATGATGAATTGTGGTCAAAAGAGCTGAAATTAGGAAATCATACAATAACACCCTATGAATATATGAAAGGTTTTATGGAGCACGATTTACATCATTTTGAACAAATTAATAAAGTAATTGGTGCGCAGTCGCATTTATAATAGAAATGTAAATTCGGGAAGTTCAAATAGAGAAGGGGAATGAAAATGGATGTAAGATTTCCAATTGGACCATTACAAGTTCCAGAAAAAGTAACATTAGAACATGTTCAAGGTTGGCTAAAAGAGATTGAAACGTATGCAATTCGTTTAAGAGAAACTGTTGATTCATTAAATGAAGAACAGCTAAATAAAACGTATCGTGAAGGTGCATGGACTGTACGTCAACTTGTGCATCACATTGCAGATTCTCAGTTAAATATGTATCAACGTTTAAAATTGGCTTTAACAGATGAAAATCCAACAGCTGCACTTTTTGATGAAGAAAAATGGGCTATTCAGCCAGATACAAAACTCCCGGTTGAAAGTTCAATGAAAATGTTAGAGGGAATGAATGAACGTATTGTTTCACTAGGACAAAGTCTAACTGAAGAACAGTTAGAACGAGTCTTTACTCATCGAATAAACGGTGAAATAACAGTTGCAAGGAAAATTGCCAAATTAGCTTGGCACGAAGAACATCATCTAGCTCATATTAAAATAGCATTATCAAAATAGTACAACCAACATAAAAAATGACTTGTCGATTCTGACAAGTCATTTTTATTTTTCTTATAATGTATCGTAGAGTTTATTTTGGACGGAGGGAAAAGGAAAAGCGACTATAGCGTATAGATATGAAACTGTTTCAGCAAGTACAGCGACTTTTAGGTAGCAACTGTCCTTGATTGGTAATAACAAAACGCTACCCAGTTAATTTCCTATATGTTAAACTGATTTTAACTAACAGATGAAGGGAAGATGGGTGGACAATGATTAAATAATCTTATTTTTTTTCGCTTTGAAATAGAAAATTTTATTTCGAACTAAAAATAGGATTAGTCTGCCCATTTTTCTATATGTTGAAGGTTATCTTATCAAGGGACTATTTTGTATAGTACCTTTTTTTAGATAGCTTTATTTATAATAGATAAAATGACTAATCCTTCCGAAAATACGGGAGGATTTTTTTCTCCCTTTAGAAGGGATTTGAGCATATGAAAGAAATAGTGAAATTACAAGAAGTTCAATTTGATGTGATTGATTCAGTAATTTTTGAACAGATCAATTGTACAATTCATCAAGGTGATATCATAGGAGTCATTGGAAAAAACGGAGCAGGTAAATCGACTTTACTGGAAATCATTGAGGGAATATTGTTACCAACAAAAGGGCAATTACATTGGTTACAAGATAATATAAAAACAGCTTACGTAAAACAAGAAATTGAGGAATTTAATTCTTTGGACATTTCGACTTCTGAAGCTAAACTCTTATCAAAATGGCATGTACCTACGAATAAATACAAACAGCTTAGTGGTGGTGAAAAGTTAAAAGCAAGACTTGCAAACGGTTTTGCTTCACCTTCTAGTCTTTTACTGTTGGATGAACCAACAAACCACTTAGACGTAGAAAGCACTCAATTACTAATTAATCAAATACAACACTATGAGGGCACAATTATACTTGTGTCACATGATCGATTTTTTTTAGATCAGGTTACAACGAAAATATGGTCCATTGAAAATAAAAAACTTATAGAACATATCGGTAATTATACATCTTATATGAAAGAACGGGAAAAAAGACGGTTTTCACAACAAAGAGCATATGAAAAACAGCAAAAAATGATAGAAACAATTGAATCTCAAATTGATGAACTATCTAACTGGTCACAAAAAGCACACGCGCAATCCACTAAGAAAGAAGGATTTAAAGAATATTATCGTGTAAAAGCAAAAAGAACAGATTCCCAAATAAAATCTAAAAAGAAACGTCTCGAAAAAGAACTTGAAAAGTCCAAAATTGACCGTGTTGAAGATGAATATGAAGTACAATTTTCTATTCAGAAAAATAAAAAACAGGGTAAACGATTATTAGAGGCAAAAGGATTAACAAAGACTTTCGGTAACAAAGTGCTATTTAAAAATGCAAATTTTACGATTCTACATGGAGAAAAAATAGCATTAGTAGGTCCTAATGGTAGCGGGAAGACCACGCTGCTAAAAATGATAATGGGAGATGAAACAGGTGAAGGGAACATCTGGATATCACCTTCGGCAAACATTGGTTATTTATCTCAAGAAGTGTTCGACCTACCGTTAGAGAAGACTCCTGAACAAATTTTCTATCGTGAATCGTTTGAGGAAAAAGGAAAAGTACGAAATTTAATGAAGCATTTAGGATTTGAGAAGTCATCTTGGACATTACCTATTCAATCAATGAGTATGGGCGAAAGAGTAAAATGTAAGTTGATGGCTTTCATATTAGAAGAAAAAGATTTTCTTATATTAGACGAACCGACGAACCACTTAGATTTACCTTCTAGAGAACAACTTGAAGAAACACTCATACAATATACGGGTACATTATTGGTTGTGTCACATGATCGTTATTTTGTTGAAAAAACAACGACTACCATGCTTGAAATTAATAATGGTGTACTCAAAAAGGTCTTACAGAAATCTCTTGAATCCAAAGATACTTCAAAAGAATTACTGTTAAAACTAGAAACGGAAAGACAAGAAGTACTAGGTAGGTTAAGTTTTTTAACACCAAATCATGATCAATACATGGAATTAGATCAGAAATTTAGAGAGTTAACAAAACAAATCAATGAACTTAAACTTGAGAAGTAATCACTATGGAGTTAAAAGTTTATAGAAGACATTTTTGATCATCATAATATATGTTTGTTGGAAATAGACATTGCCGTAAAATTCAATGGCAGTTGTTTCATTATTGATAATGATATGAGTATTTCATAAAATATAAAGAAGAGAATGAAACGATATAACATCCAATTTTTGTATTGTTTCATAAACGGATTAAAGGATGTGATGTAATGGTTCATGTTTCGAATGTGCCATCTACTGGAATGACTCATGCAAAGCCTGTGAATAATAGGGCGATACTTTGTATGAGGGAAATGTTAATCATCGCCAAGTAAACGTCTATTATTCATGAACGCTTTGCCCTTCGCTTAAAACGAACTTTAAGTAAAAGGAGAGTTACAATGCGTTACATGAATGCACATGATATTTTACCGAAACATCTTCTTGTTGAAATCCAGCAGTATGTTCAAGGAGATTTAATTTATATTCCAAAACCAGAAGACCAACGAGTTAAATGGGGTGTTGCTTCTGGGGAACGTAAACGATTGGATGAACGAAATAATACGATTAGAATGCTGTTTAAGAACGGTACTTCCATTGAAACACTTTCAGTTGAATTTTGTTTATCCGTTGAAACGATCAAGAAAATTGTTTATAAGAAATAATATAGGCTGGTAATTCCAGCCTTTTTGTATGTCGAGTTTTATTATAAAGGTTTTAGTCAATTGAACTTATTACGCTTTTTCAGTACTCTTAGACTTGAGGAGTGACTAAAATGAAATTCATGAATGTAGAACAATATCAATTTGTTAAAAAACAGGCAAAAAAGATATTAAACGCAAATACAACATCTAATGACCAAAATGTCATAAAAGCAATTCAAGCCTTAGTGCAAGAAGAAATTAACGATAAACTTACATTTCAAGATATAGAAGAGCAACTAGTTCTTCAACCAATATTTAATTTACAAAGTAAAGAACAATTGGGGTTATTTTTAGATACAGTCAAACAATATGTCGAGCCTTTTAAGGTTCCAACTGATAATCAAATCAAAAAACTGTTTCCGAAAGATAAAAAAGTAAAGCTTCCAAAAATGGAGGGAGTCGATTTGCAAGAGTTGACGTATCTAAGCTGGGTTGATTCTGGAACAAATCGTAAATATATTGTTTTCTATGAAGATGGCATTCTTAAAGGAGTGCGCGGAGTGTTTGATCACTCGGAGAAAGTAGGAATATGTACTGTATGTAATCAACATGCAAAAGTTGGATTATTATTAGTATCAAAAAAAGGTGAACAACTAGGCACATATACAAAAAAAGGGAACTATATTTGCGAAAATAGTGAGTCCTGTAACGAAGCATTAACAGACTTTAATCGCCTGACGGAATTCGTGGATAATATAAGATAATTTTATGGGTAAGAAAATAGGCAGGAGTCAGGAGAAATACTGACTACCTGTCTTTTTTAGAAGAAGTAATCGTAAGTATTTTTAGCAAGTAGAACTATGGTTACGATAATAAATAGAATGCGTACATAACCGCTACCACGCTTGATTGCATACTTTGAGCCACAAGTCGCCCCTAATACTTGAGCAACCCCCATGACTAATCCGTATGCATAATTGATTTGTCCTAAAAACATAAACATCACTAAAGCGCCAATGTTACTTCCAAAGTTTAAAAATTTGGCATTTCCA